>WRMS01000035.1 GCA_009777025.1 Clostridiales bacterium
GGCACCGACGCCATCGTCCAGGTGGTCAAGGACCTGCCCCCCGCCACCCCCGGCATCGTGATCGTGCAGCATATGCCTGCGGGATTCACCAAGATGTATGCCGAACGTTTGAATCGGGTCTGCCGGATGTCCGCCAAGGAAGCGGAAGACGGCGATCGGGTGACGACCGGCGCCATTATAGTCGGCGCCGGCGACTATCATCTCCGCTTGAAGCTGGACAGCAAAGGCTACTATGTCCGCAGCCAAAAAGGCGAAAAAGTAAGCGGGCATTGCCCTTCTGTCGACGTACTCTTTCAGTCCGCCGCTGTCGAGGCCGGCCGGCACTGCATCGGCGTCATTCTCACCGGGATGGGCGCTGACGGGGCCAAGGGCATCACCCAGCTGCGCCAGACCGGCGCCTATACCATCGGCCAGGATCAGGAAAGCTGCGTGGTTTATGGCATGCCAATGGAAGCCTATAAGATGGGGGGCATATCCAGGCAGCTCCCCGTTTCCCAGATAGGCCGGGAAATCCTTCAACAGTTAACGAAGCCGCGATAGCGGTCTGATGCTGCGGTATCGCAGCACCGCGAAGCGGAAGGCATGAGCGACATGCGCGCGAATGCCGACGGGGTATGGGGCAGAGCCCCATGTAACATTCACCCAAGGCTTCGCTGTTTGGGTTATGGGCGAAGCGCATTCTGGTTTAAAAGTTCCACTCGCCTTTCGTAGCGGACTTAATCTTCATGCTTCCGTCCTCGGCGGATAAGTAGAGGGTTCGGCCATAGTTCTTGCCTGTATCTTCCGCCAGGATCGGTATACGCTGGCGCAGTAACTCAATTTTAACCGCCTGCGCGTTCCGCAGGCCGATATTCGCAATGGAAGAAGTGCTTAAACCGGAGAACATTTGTGCGCCTCCGGCTATTTTTGCTTTTAAAAGGACGCGCCTGGCGCCTGCGCTTTCCATTTTTCGGATCAGCAGCTCGACGGCGGTGTCGGCGAATTTCATCGGCTGATCCGCCACATTCGGCGCCGAAGACGCCGACGGAAGCATGATATGGGACAAACCTGCCAGTTTGACTCTGGCGTCATACAGGCAGATGCCGATGCAGGATCCCAGCGCGTACGTAACCAGAATATCCGGCGCCCGGGCAATATTCAAATCAGATATTCCGACTGTAATCGTTTGACTCATATAGCCAATCCTAATTTGGTCATGAGGGTTTTTAAAGAGTCCGTCTCCGGTATCATCAGGATATGGCTCGAACTCCGCCTGTCGCCTTCCTGCTTGTCGAACTCATCTTGGATAAAAATGATTTTATCGCCGATATTGGCAAAATAGATGGCGGGAACGCTAAGAATCGCGCCTACCATATCCACACAGATGTCGGGAGGGGAGATGTCGATGACCTGTCCGGTCAAGGAAGCGATGGCGTTTACATAGGAAGCCGCCATGATATTGCCCACTTCGCATACGGCGGAACTGCTGAATTCATCCAAATCCCCCACATTATCCGGCTCCATGCCGGTCAGGGTGCTGATGACCATCTGGGCGAAATCTTTATGCAGCAGAAACATGATCATGCCGGTCACGTCGCCGCTGAGAAAGAGCAGCAGCCCTGCCAGCAGCGCCTCCGGCCCGCCCAGTTCTTCCGTGACGGTAGCATAATCCAGGATTCTGACTTGCGGTACGGAGATATCCACCTTGCGGTCCAGCATCGTGGACAGGGCCGTAGCCGCGTTTCCGGAGCCGATATTGCCGATCTCCCGCAGGACGTCTATATGCATTTCATTGAGTTCGTTATATTGATCCAAAGCGATTGCTCCTTCTAACGCCGCAGCGAGTTAACAATTTCCTCAATTTGGTCTGCCGTAGAAACGACCCGGGCGCTGACTTGATAGGCTCTCTGGGCGCGGATCATCCCCGCCATCGCATCCGTAAGGTTCGTCCCGGATTGTTCCAAAAATCCCTGGGCCAGCGCGTTGACGCCCCTGGAGTCTCTGGTTCCGCCGCCGGATTCTTCTGTCTCCAGATACCTTGTCGAGGATAAGGGCGACAAGGCATGGGGGTTCGCGAAACGGTAGATCCCGATCTGCTCCGTCAGCGCGTCGTAATCATAGAGGCCCGCGCCCCCCACTTCCTCAAGTTCGATCCGCCGTCCGCGCATATCCAGGACATACGCCCCGTCCGCGGTGGTGAGATACGCCCGCCTGTTTCGCAAACCGATGGTAAACGCGCCGTTTCGGGTGTATTCCCTCTGCCCTTCGTTGTCGATGGCGAAAAAACCGTCCCCGCTAATCGCAAAATCCAGTCTGGCCCCCGTATTCAGGAAGGCGCCCTGGTCGGCGTGAAGCTGGGTGGAAGCGGCTTTGGTCCCCACGCCTTTCAACAGGTCCGGCGCGGACTTCGTATTCATATGTACATAGAGTAAATCTTCAAAATTGGTCGTTTGGTGTTTATACCCCGCGGTATTAACGTTGGCGATATTATTGCCGATCGTGTCCATCATCTGCTGATAGGCCATCAATCCGGATACGCCCGCGTGAAAAGATGATTTCATCGTTTTGGTCCCCATTCATGTTTTTTGTTTGCGGCTTTAGACTGTAAGATACTAGATCGCCGCGATCTGGTTGACGGATTTGCGGTTCATGGCGTCATAGATTTGCAACGCCGTGCTGCAGGATTGGAAAGCCCTTTGCGCCTCGATAAAGCCGGTCAATTCCTTGTTGTAATCCACATTGGATTTCTCAATGACGCCCTGGACAAGCCGAAAGCCTTCCGCGGGCTGGGTTGCCACGCCCTCCCCCAGTTGATACATACCGTTGTTCAGACGGGTCAGCTCCCTCACATCCGGTGGAGATACGATCGCCAGGCTGCCGATGCGCCTGCCATTCTCATTGTTGACCATGCCGGTGTTCGTCACGGTAAAACGGGCGTTATTCACCTGTATGGGACCATCTTCGCCCATGACTCGGCCTACGCCCGGCAGAATGAGATACCCTTCGGCGTCCATATTAAATCGGCCCCCCCGGGTAAGATAAGGCTGCGCCTCGTTCCCCTGTATGACGAAATACCCCGGGCCGTCCAAAGCCAGGTCAAAGACGAATCCCGTGTCTTCATAAATCCCCGATTGATGGAGGGTCAGCACATCCTCAGCCAAGATGATGGGGCTGGCGCTGCCGATGGGGGTTCTTTGATACGCTTCTTTGCGGATCATCAGCTCATGCTGAAATGTAGTAAACACCAATCGTTCCGATCGAAAACCGGCTGTGTCCGCGTTTACCAGATTATTGCCGATCACGTCAAGGTTGCGCTGCTGCGCCAACATGCCCGAAGCTATGGTATAAAAACCGCTCAGCATTGTTCTTCTTCCTTTCCATACATATATTCGACGATCGCTTTCCTGAGCTTCACCAGCGCGCCGGACCGTATAAAGGAGATCCGCTGCTGGCTTACCCTCAGTACATCGCCGATTTCTCTCAAATTTAAATTTTCATAATAGCATAAGGTGACTACTTGCTTCTCTTTCGGAGACAGTTGTTCGATGGCCTTCGCCAGTACGGCGACCAATTCTTCCCGCAGCATCTCCCGGTCCACGCTGTCTCCCAGGATATCGCTGAAACTTTCCTCACCGTGCAGGGAGACGCTGCCATGCGCGGAGGACAAGCCTCCGCCTGCGCCGTTGATCAGTTCTTCGAAGGAGATCATGTCCGCGGCGCCGATCTCCTGCAGGCTTCTGCTCAGCTCCCCCTCCGATATTTGCATGTATGCCGCCAGTTCTTTTTCACTGGGTTCCCGCATCAATTGATGGTTCAGTTCCGCCCGGGCTTGCAGGATACTGCGGCGCGCGGTCCGCACCCGGTAAGGGAGCCAACTGTGTTTCCGCATATAGCTGAGCATAGCGCCCCGCAGATGCTTGTATATAAATGTGGTAAAACTGGCGCCCCGATCCGGGTTATACTTCTCGATACAGTCAATCAGCGTGAGGATGCCTTGATTAAAGAATTCTTCCTGTTGAATGTTTTGCGGGAGTGTAGCCCGCATATTAATAATGGTGTGCTTCACAGCGGGCGCATAGTGCAAAACCAGTTGATTCCGTATCTGGAGATCTTTCGTCGCTTTATAAGCCGCCATCATGGCCTCCGGGTTTTCCTGTTCCGCCGGCGGCGACAGGCTTCCTTCCGTTTCGATTGTAAGCATTCTTCTCTGTATCATGTGTTTGTACCTCGCGGCCCGCCTCAGATTTCGATCGTGCCCAGAGACTGGATCTGGACGCCGCTGTCAATATCATTGAAAGACAAAACCACGACTTCCGGATAAAACTGATCCAGGAGCTTCTTAAAGTATACCCGCACTACGGGAGAAGTCAGAATGATCGGCGGCTGCACCACCTGCTTCATTTGGTTAATCTTGTCCGTAGCGGCGGCAATAATTTTCTGTATCGTATCGGGTTCCAGCGCCAGGTAGGCGCCGCCGTCTATTTTCTTTACACTGTTGATGATGACGTTCTCCAGCTCCCCGTCCAGGCTCAGGACTTTCATCTGCCCGGCTTCAGAGAAACGGTGAGTGATGGTGCGCTTCAGCGCCTGCCGTACATATTCCGTCAACATATCGTTATCCTTGACCACCGGCCCGTAGTCCGCCAGCGTTTCCAGAATCGTCTCCAGGTCGCTGACCGGGACGCCTTCCTTCAGCAGGTTGCGGAGAATCTTTTGCAGTTCCGTCAAGGTCAGCACCGCGGGAATGGTATCCTCCACGATGATTTCATTCCGTTTCCGCAAATTATCCAGCATTTTTTTCACTTCCTGCCTGGTCAGCAGCTCATGGGCGTGATTGCGGATAATCTCCGACAGATGGGTGATAATGACGGATGTGGGATCGATCAGCGTGTAGCCCGCCATTTCCGCCTTTATTTTCTTATCTTCACTGATCCACTTAGCGGGCATGCCGAAAGCGGGTTCCACGGTTTCTATCCCTTCTACTACTTCCGCCTCGGGGATGTCCGCGGGCTCCAAAGCC
The DNA here is from genome assembly GCA_009777025.1 of Clostridiales bacterium. Lineage (GTDB taxonomy): Bacteria > Bacillota > Peptococcia > DRI-13 > UBA5745 > WRMS01. The sequence continues at coordinate 5,000 of WRMS01000035.1, forward strand.
AGGAAGTGGTCGATCAGCACTTCTCCTCCGGCGATGACTTCGCCCTTCAATTTGATCTCATACTGATTGGGGTTGATTTGGCTGGAATCCTTCAGGCGGACCGAAGGAATGACCATTCCCATTTCGTCGGCAAACTGCTTCCGGAACATCACCACCCGGTCCATAAAGTTTCCGCCGCTGTGTTCGTCCACCAGCGGCAGGAGGCTGTAGCCGAACTCCATGCCGACGGGATCGACGGTCAACAGGTTATACACATTGTCCAGATTTTTATAGAAAGATACTTCGCTGGTGACTTCTTCCAGAACCGGGGGTCCTTCCGCCCTGGCCGGCACAAAGGCCTGCTGCTGTCTGTGAAGGAAATAGCCCAAGCCGATAAAAAAGGCGGAGGTCATGCTCACCTGAACCGGCGGAAATCCGATAATAATCAGAAAAAGCAGCGAGACGCCGGTAATGATCAATGTTACCGGCTGTCCGCGAAACTGCTTGAGTACGTCTGCGTTCAGGTCCGCTTCCGAAGCCGATCGGGTGACCACCATGCCGGTAGCCACGGAGATCAGGAGAGCCGGTATCTGGGACATGAGGCCGTCGCCCACGGTGGCGATGGAGTAGATATTCATGACCTGTTGCATGGTCCCCTCGTTGTTCACCGCGCCGACGATGAATCCGCCGATCAGGTTGATGAAAATGATGACAATGGAGATGATGGCGTCTCCCTTGACAAACTTGGTGGCGCCGTCCATGGAGCCAAAGAAATCCGCTTCCCTTTGTATCTTGACTCGCCGTGCACGGCTTTCCGTTTCATCGATTACCCCGGAGCTCAGGTCGGTGTCGATGGCCATCTGCTTACCGGGCATGGCGTCCAGGGTAAACCTGGCGGCGACTTCCGCGACGCGCTCGGCGCCTTTGGTGATCACGATAAACTGTACCAGCACGATGATCAGAAAGACGACTATCCCGACAATCACGTCCCCCCGGACCACGAATTCGCCAAAGGTCCGTATCACTTCTCCCGCGTATCCCCCGTTGGACAGGATCATCCGGGTGGAGGAGACATTCAGCGCCAGCCGGATAAGGGTAGCGACCAGCAGGATGGAGGGGAATATGGAGAATTCAAGAGGTTCCTTGATGTACATCGACATGAGTATGATGACCAGGGAAAAGGACAGATTGAGAATGAACACCAAATCCAGCACATGGAAACTGAGCGGTACGATCAGAAGCGTAACGATCACGATCACAAATACGGCTACGATATTATCCAAAAAAATCTTCATGCCCGAATGGACTCCTTTAGCTGGTTCACAGGATTTCCTTATCTCTCTCTTTCAAGTTGTAGACGAAGGCGAAGACCTCCGCTATGGCCTGGTAGTAGGTTTCCGGAATCTCCCTGTCCAGGTCCACTTCCTCAAACAAGCTGCGTGCCAGGGGCTTGTTCTCCATGATATAGACTTCATGCTCCCTGGCGAGCTGAACAATCCGCAGGGCCAGATAATCCAGGCCCTTGGCTACCACGACCGGCGCGTGATTCGTCTCTGGGTCATACTTCAACGCGACGGCATAGTGGGTGGGATTGCGGATAACCACATCCGCAGTAGGCACGGCGGCCATCATCCGCCGCCTGGCGGCTTCCATTTGCCTGGATCTCTGCCGGGACCGGGTCTGGGGGTCGCCTTCCGTTTCTTTATACTCGTCCTTGACTTCCTGCTTACTCATCCGCAGCTTTCGTTCATATTCCCACCATTGATAGAAATAGTCCGCCACTGCCAGGATGACAAATACGAAGCCGGCCCGCCAGACGATGGAAAGGATCAGGTCGCCCGTAAAGGCGGCGACCGCCACGACCGTCATATCCATCAGCCGGGGAAGGACCAGGACGGCGTCTCGAAATTCCAGGTAGATAATATAACCCAGAATGGTAATTTTCATCGCCGCCTTCAGCAGCTCGACGATGCTCCGCATGGAGAACAGGCGTTTGATCCCGCTGATAAGGCTGAGCCTATCCCATTTGAACTGGAGGGCTTCCGAAGAAAACAGCATCCGCGTCTGCCCCATCGTGATAAACACGTCGGCCGCCACATTGACCAGCAGCAGGGGCAAAGCGGTCAGCGCAAAGAGTATACAAGCGTTCAGAAAAAAGTTGGCCAGCGTAGCCTGTGTGACCGTATCGGTCTCGGCGCCCATGGTAAAGTAATGGATCGTGTTCGCCTGGAGCCGCATGTAGATGCCCGGCATCAGTGTCCGGAGGGCGAAGAAGATGGTCAGCAGCGTGAAGATTACAGTAACCTCTCTGCTAATCAGAACGTTCCCTTTCTTGCGTTCTTCCTTTCTTCGTTTCGGTGTTGCTTTTTCTGTTTTTTCGCCGGGCAAGCTTCTCCCCCCTTTCCGCCCGTTCGTTCATCATGTCTACAGCGGGCTGCCGCCCATCAAACCAAGGGCGTTTTCCATTTGCTGTAACATATTGATGAGGTAATGATCCACGAAACCGGCAACCGGTATCGTAAAGATAAACAGCAGGAGCAGGCCCATGATAACCTTCGCCTGAAAATGGATGGAAAACACATTGATCTGCGGCACAAGCTTCATTAATACCCCCATGGTGATCTCCACTGTGAATGTAGCCGCCAAAAAGGGCAGGCAAAGCCGGATAACCAGAGACATCGTCTGAAGAAACAGGTCTACCATAAATCCGCTAAGCCGGATATCCATCACCGCCCCTCCGGGCCCGATGATCGCATACGAGGACGCCGCCAGGCGTATCAGCGCCAGATGGCTGTTGGAGGCAAACAGATACAGGACAAACATCATATTAAACAGATTTCCCGAGAGGGACATTTGGATATTGGTATTGCGATCAAAGACTTTCGCCATGGAAAGCCCCAGGCCTAAATCGATGGCGTCTCCCGCCATAAATAAAAGGTAATAGAATATTTGAAAGATCAGTCCCCAGACGAAGCCGATTAGGAGCTCGGCGCCAAGGGCGCCAACCAGATAGATATCCTGTTCGATCGGCCCCATCGTTTCCGCTATCCCCGGAGCGATGAGTATCGCCAGGCCAAGACAAAGGGCAAGGCTGAACTGTGTGGGAATATTTTTCCTGGATAACAGGGGATTAAACAGTACGACGCCAGTCATCCGGCAAAAGACCAGAATATACGCGCTTAACTGGCGAAAGGCAAAGTCCAAGCTCAGCGTCATGGGGCTGCTCATGGCTACAACGCAATGATCTGCATGCAGATCATCCGGAAATAATCCGAAATATTGGTCAGCATCCAGGAACCGAGGACAAGGAGCAGAAAGGCGATGGACAATACTTTGGGCACGAAGGTCAGGGTCTGTTCGTGGATCTGTGTGGCCGCCTGAAATATGGCCACGATCAGCCCGACGCCCAGGCTGGTCAGCAGCAAGGGCGCCCCCAGCCGCAGTACCGTCCACAACGCCCCCCTCAGTAGAATAATCACATCTCCTTGCGTCATACTTTCATCCTTTCTCCCTATCCTGGTATTAATCCACATGGGGCGCTGCCCCATTCGCTGCCCCTTACCAGCTGAAGCTCCTGACCAGCGTTTCCATGATCAGGCTCCATCCGTCTACCACGACAAACATCATCAGCTTAAACGGCAGGGATATCATGGAGGGCGGCAGCATAACCATCCCCATGGACATTAAGGTGCTTGCCACAATCACGTCGATGACTAAAAACGGGATAAATAACATGAATCCGATAATAAATGCTCTTTTTAACTCGCTTAAGATGAACGAAGGGATCACGATATGCATGCCGAGATCGGTCAGTCCCTCGATGGTCACCCCTTCGCTTAAGCTCATTTCATTTGCCATGGACAGAAACAAGTTGAGTTCCGGCGCTTTGGTCTGCTTCAGCATAAATACTTTGATCGGCTGCGACATATTGTCCAAACATTCCGCCTGGTCTATCTCTCCCGCCAGATAGGGCTGGACGGCGGTATCGTTAATCTCCGTACCTACAGGCCACATGATGAAAAAGGAGAGAAACAAAGCCACCCCGACGATCACCTGGTTGGGCGGCGCCTGGGCGCCCAGCGCGTTGCGTAAGAAAGAGAACACAATAAGGATTCGGGTAAAGCTGGTCATCATGATCAGGATCGACGGAGCGAGGGTGATCAATGACAAAAAAGCCAGTAACTGCAAGGGTCCCAGGGCGCCTTCTTCCCCTGCCGGCCCGAAATCAATATTGAAAGACATGCCCTGAAGGGTATCGGCGCCAGGTATAGCCAAGGAAAGACTTAGAAACAGAATGAGTAAAAAAACCGTTGTTTTATAACGTGTCCGCCTCAACCTATGATCTCCTTACCCGGGTTTTCCGGTTTCTTCATCCGGTTCTTCAACATGCTAATAAAATCTGTATTGTCCTGTACAGGCGGCAAACCGGTAAACGCTTCGCTGTCCAGTTCCGCCAAATTCTCGATGCGCTGGGGGCTGACGCCCAGCAATAAAGTCTTTCCGCCTGTCTCCACGATGAGCAGATACTGCTCCCTGCTCAGCGCCAGCTTATCGACAACGCGCATCTCCTGAGACGAAGAGGAGGACGTGGTATAGTGCCTTCCCATCCATCTTGTCGCATAGTAAGCGCCTACGAAAATCAGGATCATGAGCAGGAAAAACCCGATCATGGAACCAAAGGCGGTGAATCCGTCGCTCACAGCGGAAGGACCTTGGAAACCGTTTGCACGATCCTTTCCTGCTTGAATGGTTTAACGATAAAGTCAAGGGCGCCCAGGGTGATGGCTTCCATAACCATGGATTCCTGCCCCATAGCGGAGCACATGATCACCTTCGCGCCGGGATCGGAGGTAGATATCGCGCGCAGCGCTTCGATACCGTTCATATTCGGCATAGTGATATCCATAATAACCAGATCCGGCCGCTCTGTTTTATACAGCTCCACCGCTTTCGCGCCGTCCTCCCCTTCGATAAATTCCGAATAACCGGCTTTTGTCAGATGGTTTTTGATGGTCATTCTCATAAACCCCGCATCGTCTACGACCAGTATTTTATACATCCTGTAATTCCTCCTGGCAAAGTAATCTCGTTTTCTTTTTTATAGTCATGAATTTTACGATTCTCCGTTTCGATCCATACTTTTTTTATAACTGCTCGTCCAATGAATCCATCAGTTCCTTTGTTCCCACTATCTCTGTGATCCTGACGCCGAAGTTGTCGCCGATCACGATCACGTCTCCATAAGCCAGAAGCTGGCCGTTCACGATGATTTCCGCCGGTGCGCCCGTTTGTTTCTCCAGTTCCAGCACCGTACCCTGGCCAAATTCCAGGATATCTTTGATCTTTCGACGGGTTTTGCCAATCACGATGGATACCTCCAGGGGAACGCCCATGAGCAGGGATAAATTTCCCCCGTCGGCAAGGGCTTTCTTCACCTGTTCTGAAAAATCCGGGAACTGGGGCCTTTTGATATTAAATTGATTCATTGGTGTGACCATATTGACCATCCTTTGTCCTGTGTTGATATCCATGCCATAAGGCGGCTGATTCGGCCAGTCTTCCTGGTTCGGCCAGGGCTGCTGCCCTGCCATGCTTCCTGCCTGGTGCTGCGGCGGCCACTGATCCTGGGGCGCCTGTGTTAACGGCGGCGGTTCAGGCTGCGCGTATACCGGCGTCTCCTGCGGCGGTGGCGGCTGGGCTACGGCTTCCGGCAGCGGTCCGGAATTCGGCGTCCCTTCCTCCTGCGGCGGAGGCGGCTGTGCCGTTCCTTCCGGCGCTTGCAGGGAGTCCCCCTCCTGCTGCGCTGTCTGCGCTGAAGCTTCCTGCGCCGGTTCGAGATCCGGCGCCTCTGCGGGAAGCGCTTCTTCGTCTTCCGGCGGAGACGCTTCCGGGGATCCGGCGTCCGCCTCTTCGGGCCCTTCCGCCTCTTCGGGCCCTTCCCCGGCAGGCGACGCAAGCGCGTCTTGGGCGGGTATATTCGGTATCGAAGAAAGCGGCTGTATTTCACTCCCATCCTCCGGCATTACGCTGGAGATGATGTCTCTCGCCAGCGGAATGGATAGAAAGCTGATAAAGTTGGAGTCCATGATATTCTCCACCATGAGGCTAAAAGAAACACAGACCACCACGTCATCATCGTTCATTTCCATGAGGTCGGAGACCATGCATTTTCCTATTTCCGAAATGTGGGCGGTCGGCGTCGATATATTCACGATCCTGCCCAGTACTTCCGATAAGGCCGTAGCGGACGAACCCATCATCTGGTTCATCACCTCGCAGGCGGCGCTCATGGTCATATCATCAAACTCAAACTCGCTGTCATCAGGCGGTATATCTTCATTGCCCATCAGCAGATTGAGAATTATCTGCATATCCCGGCTTCGGAACACAATCACATTGGAACCGGAGATTCCTTCCACATAGTTGATCTTAACCATTATGGCGGGATCCATATCCGAATAGTCCAGTTCGCCAAACTGATTTTGTTCCAGAGCGGGCGTCGTAATCGTGACCTGTTTATCCAGCATAGCTGATAATGCTGTGGACGCTGAACCCATACTGATATTCAAGATCTCCCCGATCACGTCGACTTCTATCTCTGTCAGCATATCCCTTTTATTTTCGTCTGTCTGTTCTGCAGCCAATCCTACCCCTCTTTTCACATCGTAATGGAATCCACGAGTTTCACTGCTCTTTTTGATCTGCTTTCACCCAGTCTGGCGTTATACCAGGGTACGCCATCCACGGTAACATGTATATCGCTGTCAATCCGCTTGTTCAGGGAGATCACGTCGTTGACCTGCAGGGCCATCACTTCGCCAAAGGACATCTGGCACTGGTCCAGTACAGCCGCTACCACTAAATCGGATTGTTTCAGATAATCCAGGACCAGGTCCTTTTTCGCTTTCTCCCGTTCAGGCGCCTGTTGCTTTGAGGAAATGGCGTACTTCGTGCTGAAACTGGAGATGATCGCGTCCAGATTCTCCGAAGGCATACAAATATTGGAGGTGCACGTAAAGTTCGCGCAGTTAATCTCCAGGGTGATGATGACCACCACATCCTGAGGCGCGAAAGCCTGGATCATTCGGCCGTTGGTTTCGATGCTCCGCAAGCCTGTCTTGACCAGAAAATAATTGCACCAGGCGTCCTTCAAGAACTCAGTTATCTTGTCGACCACCGAACGCAGGATAGCCAGTTCGACATCCGTATAGTCCCTGTCCGGCCAATAGGCGTCCCCTATGGCGCCCATGAGCCGCTCGATCAGCAGATAGCCGAAAGAAGGGGCAAATTCCATCATCAGTACGGATTCGTCGTACGCGATCTCTTCCGGCTTAAAGTCCACCATCGCGACCAGCGTATTGTCCGGCAAGGCATTACTGAATTCATAATAGCGCTGCTCCTCGATCTGCACGACATTCACTTCGCAAAGGTCCCGCATAATACTGGTAAAGTAGGAAGCGGCTACCCGTGAGAAGGTCTCATAGAGATTGTTCAGCGATTTCAATTGATCTTTCGTGAATTTTTTCGGCGAGGAAAAGTCATACTCCTTCACTCGCGCTTTTGGCTCTTCCGGCACAGCTTCCTCTGTATCCGGATTCTGCATTTTTTTAAGCAGTTCGTCAATTTGATTTTGCGACAGTATATCCGCCACCGGCTGGCCCCTCCTTATGTTAGTATCCACTACGCCCATACCCCATAAAGGCGCAGCCTTGCTCTATTAATCCGGTCTTACCAGTTCATGGGGAAAGAGAAGATCTTCCAAACCGCCGCGATCGGCGTATCCGTCTTGACTTTCTATGATTCCGCTCATTACGCCGTACACATCAAAATTCGCGACGCTTTCCATCCCCACGACCACCAGCTCCACGCGTCGGTTCTGGCTTCGCCCGGCTTCTGTATCATTTTCCGCTATGGGGTAATTATCCCCGTAGCCAAAGGTAATCATCTTGCCCTTGTCAATCCCGCTTTCATCTTCCAGAAACATCGCGACCGTCGCCGCCCGCTCTCCGGAAAGGCGCCAATCCGATACGTCCGAATTGATCCTCCCCGTTCGCGCCGTATGCCCGCAGACATTGATGTTTCTGATCCGGCTGTCGTACAGCATCAGGACGTCGCCGACAAATTTCATCAGCGGCCGCGAAGAAGCCAGCAGTGTGTAGCGATCCGGTTCAAACAGCAAAGCACTGGAGAATCGGATAAATACGATGTCCTCCACCTTGGAAACCGATACGGCAGACTCCATCTGGTTTTCCTGCACATAGCTGTATACCGCCTGATACAATGTATCCATGCTGCTGCCGGCTTCCGGCGGCATTTCGAGATAGACCTCTGCGTCGCCCGGTTGCTGTACGCCCCGCTCGCTGCCCGGGGTGAGGGATTTGACAAGAATATCAAATTTTTCCGCTTCAATCACCGACATGCTCAGCATGACGACAAAAAAGGTAAGCAAAAGCGTAACCATATCCGCGTAAGTATTCAGCCATGTTTCACCGCTGCCGCTATTCCGTTGTTTTCTGGCCATATTCTCACCTGTTCCTTAACGGCCTGCTGCCATTGCGCCGTTCATTCTGTATGGCGGCGCGGTTGTCTCCGCTGCCGCAGGATCGCTGGTCCCCGCGTATTTATCGCTGGTCAGCGCTGTTCTTCGCCGTTAATATCTTTATAGAGTTTCTGTTTATATTGGGGCAAAAGGTTCATCAATCGCTCCTGGATAAACTTGGGATTCTCCCCGGCTTGTATGGCCTGCACCCCTTCGCTGATAATCACATCGCAGAGGTATTCCTCCTCATGCCTGGCATTGAGCTTATTCCCGATAGGGGTGAAGATCAGGTTCGCCAATATGGTGCCATAGAATGTGGTGATGAGCGCGACGGCCATGTTCGGGCCGATAGAAGCGGAGTCCTGCAGATCTTTTAGCAGGTTGATCAAGCCGATCAGCGTCCCGATCATGCCGAACGCCGGCGCAAAGGCGGCGCCCATAGCGTAGATGCCCCTTTCCTGGGCATGGCGCTCATCCAGGTGATCCATCCAGGCCTCCAACTGCTGCTTTACTTTCTCCGGGTCGACGGAGTCCACCACCATCAGCAGGCTGCTTTTAAGAAAACCTTCGTCGATCTGCTCCAGGTCTTCTTCCAATGCCAGCAAACCGTTCGTCCGGGCTTTCTTGGCATACTCTACCAGCTGCGTAATATATACTGTTGGTTCAAAATGCTTGGGCGACAGGATAACCTGCATATGTTTGGGGATCTTGGCCAGGGCGCTGCCGGGATTAGAGATCATCAGTGCGGTAATCGTTCCGCCAAACACGATAAATAAGCTTGTCGGATCGAAAAAGTTAATCATATTTCCCGGATTAAAAGTATAACTTCCGTCAGCGATACTCCTGGTCAGGGTACAGCCGATAAACATCAGTCCAAAACCCAGCACCCAACCGAGTATCGACATGAGATCCGTTTTTCTGTTCATGTATGCCTTTTCCTCCTTGAAAAGCAATCCCAGCGGTTGACGGTCACGATCCGGCACAGGCCGCACAAATAGCGCCCGGCGTTTGTCCCGGTTTCATCCGCTGCCCGTCTTTTCCTATAGGCGTTGATTTACGCCATTGATCTCCTTGCGGAAATCGACAACTTTTTCCACTACTTCATCCATGGTTTCTTTCACAATATAGAATTTTTTGATGGTCAGATGAACGGTGGTATCCGGATTTTCCACTATGGTTTCTATCAAATCCGAATTGAGGGCAAAAATGGTTCCGTCCAGCTTCGTCAAAGTTATCATATAGATCTTCTCCTCAAAAAGCGTAATCGGTTCTATTCATCGTGATCGCGTGTTTGCTTTTTGCTGCCGTCACGGGCGGAAGGAATGTCCTGTTCGTTTAGGCCTGCCAAAGCCCTGGCGGTTTTCCTCCCGCCGGCGACGGCAGCAAGCCGTCGCCGGTTAAGCAAACGGTATTAACGTTTCAGATTGATCAGTTCTTCCAACATACTGTCGGAAACGGTGATGATCCTGGTATTAGCCTGAAAGCCTCTTTGGGTGACGATCATGTCGGCAAACTCCTGGGACAGGTCCACGTTGGACATTTCCAGCGTATTGGCCTTCAGGTCGCCTGTCCCGCCGGTACCGGGATCATTCAGTACCGGCCTGCCTGAGTTGACGGTTTCAACATAATAGTTCGAACCGCTCTGCATCAAGCCCCGGGGATTCGCGAAGTTCGCCAGGCTGATTTTGCCTACCGCCATCGTTCCTTTATCCGCGTGGCTGACGGACACAGTGCCGTCGGCGCCTATATTGATGCTGACCAGTTCGTCCAGTGTAATGACGCCGCCTACCGTACCGCCTGTTAACTGAAAGCCTACGCTGGACAGCCCCAGGTTGCTGGAGGGCAGCGCCGTCTTGGCGTCGCCGCCCGTATAGGGTTGGCTGATCGCCATCAGGTTTAATGGCGCCGTTCCGCCCGGAAACACAGCCCCGCCGGTTTCCGTTTCATACAGAACGCTCATATCCACAAAACGGGGAATATTGAGCGTAAAGGAACCGCCGCCGTCGAGGTTTTTCATGAGCAGCGTGGATCCGATCGCGGTTTCCGGCACTTGGCCTTCGTAGGTTAAGCCGCCGATGGTCATGGATATGATCCAGGTATTCACACCGGAGGAATCGTCGGGCGTCATCAGGAAATCCGTAACCGGCCCCCTGCCGGCAAAGTCGTTGCTGGTCTCCTTGAAGCTGAAGCCTGCTACCGGCCAGTTTCCGCTGATCGAACCGGGGGTGACCGTGAAGTCGTCCACGGCAATCTGCGCGCCGGTTAGGCCGATGATGGTCTCTTTCGGGATAACGCTGTAGTCGTGATCCCCCAGCGAAGCGGCAAAACTCGCGGCTAAAGCAGCCTCGCTGGCGGCAGGCGTAGCGGGAAGGCTTATGCTTATCGTTCCGTCCCCCGTCGCCCCTCTCAAGATGAAAGCGCCGCCTGCCAGCACATCCGCATTCGGAATCGTGACAGTATAGGTCTTGGGGCTTGCGCTGGAGTCTGTCACGGTCAGCACCATATCCGTACCCACAGCAAAGGAGCCGGTTACCGTCAAGGCGCCTTCGCCGGCGAAATCTGCACTGACGCTCAGTTTCGCGCCGCCGATAAAGGTAGACAGCGCCGTTCCGGCCAGTACCGCCGGGATGGTGGTATTAAACTTGGTACTGGCGTCTCCGCCGTCGGTGCTCGCCATAGCCAGGGTGAATGTACCCGCCACATGGGGCTGGTTGTTGTTCGCCAGGACGATCGCCTTATTGATCTCGGTATTCAATTCCGACAAGGTGGCGAAGGTTTCTCCGGCGTTCAGCGTCACCATGATAGAGCCGGTTTCGCTGATGACGGCTTCGGCTTTCATACCGATGGGCAGGGCGCTCGAAGACGTGATGGTTACGCCTACATTACCGTCCTTTGTGGTATTGGACGCCGTCAGGGTGTATTGGACGCCCTGGATCGTGTGCAGGGAAGAGGGCTGGGTCGGGCTGACCGCGCCTATGCTGTCCAGTTTGATTTTCTGTGTGTTGGGCGCGCCGTTGACGTCGGTGGAACCCAGAACGAAGTTGCCGTTGATGTCCACCAGATAGCCGTTGGCGTCGTAGTCCAGCAGGCCGGCTTTCGTGTAGAATATGTTCCCGTCGGGATCCATCACCTGGATAAAGCCCTCGCCGGTAATGGCGACGTCCAGGCCAAAGCCTGTGTTTTGCATACTCGATTGATTCATCATAGTTTGAATGGCCCCCAGCGTGGAACCGTAACCCATGGTCGATGGGTTGCGTCCGCCCCGGCTGGCTGTTCCTTGCGCGGCGCCCATCAGCGTCTGATAGAAGATATCGCTGAAGACCGCCCGCTGCGATTTATAGCCATATGTATTGACGTTGGCAATGTTATTGCCGATGACGTCCATTCTGGTCTGGTGGGTTTTCATTCCCGCCACACCGGAAAACATAGCTCGATTCATTCATTTCCTCCTTATTCCATAGGAACCGCTCCGTCCGTCTGTCATTCGGGACTGGAATTTGCCTCCTGAAAAGGGCCGGCTAGATAATGACGGTTCCGTCTATATTGGTAAATACGTTTCCTCTGAGTTCTTCCGCGTCCACGGTCGTAATGACTTTGTTATGTTTCATATTGACCAGAAACGCGGTTTTATCTACAAGGATCAGGGGATCCGCAAGATTCTTTTCCTCCGCAAGCCGCACGCCTGCATTCAGTCTGGCGATATTGTCTTCGGAGAGGTCCAGGTTTCGCTCCATGGCCCTGTTCACGGCGTGCTTGGAAAAGGATACGCTGCTAAACTGCCGCAGCTGGTCTTCCAGCGCCTGCCGGAATGCGCCCTTCCCTGCTTCCGTTACTGCTGTTTCTTTCGCCGGCAAAGGCTGGCCCGGTCCGGATACATGGGGGTTCCCGGCGGTTACCGGCGTATAGTATCTGATTCGTAAATCCTCCATGATGCATTATCCTTCCTTGTATAGAGTGTGGTTAGGGTAATGGTTCCGCTTCAGCCGGCTCTGTTTCCGGCGTTTCACTTGCCTCCGGTGTTTCGCTTATTTCCGGCGTTTCGCCCATCTCCGGGCCCTCTTCCGTCTCGCCGATCTCGCCTTCCTCCGGCGTTTCGCCCATCTCCGGGCCCTCTTCCGTCTCGCCGATCTCGCCTTCCTCCGGCGTTTCGCCCATCTCCGGGTTCTCGTCTTCTTCCTCCAACTCGTCTGTCTCAGGCAATACTGCTGCCTTCGGCGGCTCTGGGGCTATGGTCGTCACCGAGACAGGTTTGTATACCCTCTCGACGCCCTCCGCGTCCTTGACGATCACGTTGATGAAGTACTGCGTGTCGGGTTTCAGCCCGGGGACAACGCCCGCCGTGATACCAAGCTGCTCCGGCTGTCCGGCGACCATGCCGCTTTTCACCAGTTCCAGCGTATCAAAAGGCCCTGTCTCGCTGTAGTATATCGTATACTTCAGTTGTCCGGCTGCCGCCGCATCGTTTGTCGGCGCTTGCCAGAATACTATAGCGGCGTCCGCCGTTGCTTCCGCGGCTTGCAGGCTGATCTCCAAAGGATCCGCCGCTTTCTCCTCCAGCGGCTTTTCCTCCGCCGGCGCGCTTGGCGCGGTCGCGAGGACTTCCATAATCTGGGCCAGCGTATAGCCGTTGCTGTGTCCATCTATGTAAAGGATGTATTCGTTATCCAACAGAGAAATTCGATTGACCACCCCGGTCGCCGTGTCCAATCCCCCCGAGACATTAAATCTCGAAGCGGTAACGGTCTTGCCTACCAGGGACATGGCATAATTGGTTTTGCTGTACTCCGCCAGCTCCATCATTTGTTGCATTGTAGAAAACTGCGCCATCTGGGTCACAAACTGCGTGTCGTCCATCGGGTTCAGGAAATCCTGGTTCCGCATCTGGGCGATCATCAGGTTGAGAAAATCCGAAGGCTTCACGGTCGCGTTATCTTTTTTGTCCGTGAACACCGCGTCATATACGCGCGGTGCGCCCATTTGCCGGTCTATGCCGCTGGCGCTTGTGTCTGCCATTCTTCGTCTTCCTCCTCTCCTGACTTGTCTGATTCGCTCCTGGCTGCGCCCGCATCCTCTGTTCGCTCAGTCATGTACGTTTGGTGTACACTCCTTCGCGCCCATCGTCGCTTGCCTTGCCAGTACCAAATCATCCTGCGTCATCTTGTATGTCTGATTCGCTTAACCAAATCATCCTGCGTCATCTTGTTTGTCTTGTTTGTCTGATTCGCTTATATGTATCTGTCGAGTTCCGCGTCGCTCAGCAGGATTTCCCTTGCAGGGCCGGCCAGTATGGCTTCCGCTTCTTCGGCTGCGCCGGAGATTGGTCCGCTGCCGGTGTTTTTCCCGGCTTCGTCCTGATTCTGATACTGCGTGAACTGGCTAAACTGATTGAAACTGTTGAAACCGGCGAAATACGCCTCTGCTTCCTCGCCGGCTCCGGCTTGCGGAACCGCTTCCCGCACTTCGACCCGGATGGGCTTTAATGCGTCTTGCAAGGCCTGGATATCCTGGTTGATCAGGCGCGCCGTCTCGGCGCTGGCCGTGATGATCCGCAGGGTGGTCCTGCCTTCCTTTGCCAGCAGCTTCAC
>WRMS01000036.1 GCA_009777025.1 Clostridiales bacterium
GTTTCCTGGGCGATCCGCTGATCGCGGACCTGATGCTGCGCTCGGAGCGGATACCGCCCCTCAGCGGGCCGGTCGTCGAGATCGCCCATCCGGAGCTGTTTGATTGTCTGTATACCAAAACGCTGCCCGGCGATGCAGCGTACAGCCCCCGTTATGAGGCGTTCGCACGCAAAGGCAGCTATGTACTCTATGTATGCTACAGCGGTTATCAGGATGGGGAAAGTGTCCTTCGGGCGCTGAGAGATTTATTTGCAGAAGTTTAGCTGTATTTACTCTGCACCCCGGGCCCCGGGGGCGTTGCCAGCCGCCAGCCGCTCCTCCAGCCAAAGGCCCAGCTCTTCTTTCCCCAATCCGGTTACGGCGGAGAAAGCGATGACCGGCGTCTGCGCCGGAAGGGCAAGGCCCTTTCGGATCTGGCTGATCTGACGGCTCCATTGACCGCGGGACAGCTTGTCCGCTTTCGTACCCGCTACCAGAATGGGAAACTGATAATGGAGCAGCCACTCCGCCATGGTTTTGTCGGATTCCATGGGAGGATGCCGCAGGTCAATCAGCAGGATGACGCCCGCCAATTCCCGGCGGCCGGTCAGATAGGTTTCGATAAACTTGCCCCAGCTTGCCCGTTCTTCTTTGGAAGTTTTGGCATAGCCGTATCCCGGCAAGTCGACAAAAAACCATGTCTCGTTGATTTCATAGAAGTTGATGGTTCGGGTCTTGCCGGGCGTGCTACTGGTTCGCGCCAGGTTTTTGCGCTGCAAAAACGCGTTGATCAGCGAGGACTTGCCAACGTTGGATCTTCCGCTCAAGGCGATTTCCGGCCGTCCGCCGCCCGGGTATTGCGCAGGGCTTACCGCCAGCGCGAATATGTCGGCTTTCTGTATCATCATGAAGCAATTAACTCAGCAGATTTGGCGCTTCCGGTACTAGCGCTTTTGCCAAAACTTCATCCATATTTTCTACCATTTCAAAGCGCAGGGCGCTTCGGATGTTGTCGGGAATGTCTTCCAGATCCTTTTCGTTTTCATTGGGCAGGATGATGGTTTTGCAGCCCGCCCTGTGCGCGGCGAGAATTTTCTCCTTGACGCCGCCGACCGGCAGCACGCTTCCCCGTAAAGTGATTTCCCCGGTCATCGCGATATCGGCGTATACGTACTTGTCGGATAGCGCCGAAGCCATGGCGGTGGCCATGGTGATGCCGGCGGAAGGGCCGTCCTTGGGGATTGCTCCTTCCGGGATATGGATGTGCACATCAAGGTCTTTATAGAAGTTTTCGTCTATACCCAGCTTATCCGCACGGGAGCGAATAAAGCTGTAGCCCGCCTGGGCGGATTCCTTCATTACATCCCCAAGTTTGCCGGTGAGGATCAGCGTGCCGTTGCCTTTCATCAGGCTGACCTCGATATGGAGGACTTCCCCGCCGACCTCTGTCCAAGCCAAGCCATTTGCGGAACCCAGTAGATTGCCTTCCTGAGAAGTCCGGTGCCGGAATCTGGGTATGCCCAGGAATTCGCGTAAATGTTTCGCGTTCACTGTGACAGACTTTGCATGGCCGCCTGCGATACGGCGGGCGGTTTTTCTGCATATCCTGGCGATTTCCCGCTCCAGGCTGCGGATGCCCGCCTCCCGCGTATAGTTCTCGATGATCGTCTGCAACTCTCCGGGCATGATGCGCATCTGGCTTTTTTTTAGTCCGTTTTCCGTCATTTGCTTTGGTACCAGAAAGCGTTTTGCGATCTCCAGTTTCTCTACTTCGGTGTAACCGGGCAGTGTGATCAGTTCCATGCGGTCAAGCAAGGGAGGGGGAATATTGTAGGATACGTTGGCGGTGACGATAAACAGCACTTTCGACAAGTCGGTGGGGATCTCGATAAAATGATCGCTGAATGTGGAGTTTTGTTCGGGATCCAGCACCTCCAGAAGCGCAGCGGAAGGATCGCCGCGAAAGTCAACGCTCATCTTGTCGACTTCGTCCAGCAGAAAGACAGGGTTTCTGGTACCCGCCGTGCGCAATCCCTGGATGATCCTGCCTGGCAGCGCGCCTACATAGGTTCTGCGGTGTCCGCGGATTTCCGCTTCGTCGCGGACGCCACCCAGGGACATGCGGACAAATTTCCTGCCCATAGCGCGGGCGACGGATTTCGCCAGCGAGGTTTTTCCCACGCCGGGCGGTCCGACCAGGCAAAGGATAGGCCCCTTGATCGTTTGGGTGAGTTTGCGTACCGAAAGGTACTCCAGTATGCGTTCTTTCGGCTTTTCCAGCGCGTAATGGTCTTCTTCCAGGATTTTTTCCGCCAGAAGGATATCGAGGTTATCCTCCGTTTCCTTACTCCAGGGTATCATCAGCAGCCAATCCAGATAATTGCGGACGACGGTGGCTTCCGCTACCATAGGAGGCATTTTCTCAAGCCGTTCCAGCTCCTTGAGGGCTTTTTCGAGCCCTTCCGCCGGCATTCCGGATTCCTCCAGACGCGTGCGGAGATCCTCTACTTCCGATGATTTGTCCTCTCGTTCGCCCAATTCTTTCTGGATTGCTTTGACTTGCTCCCGCAAGTAGTATTCTTTCTGGTTTTTATCCATTTGCTGCCGGACCTGGGCATTGATTTTTCTCTCAATATCCAGGATTTCCAGCTCCCTGCCCAGGATTTCCGTCAGGAGGTTGACCCTGTCGCTGATGGAAAGGACCTCCAAAATCTTCTGCCGCTCAGGGAGCTTCAGCGTGATGTGGGAAGCGACAAAATCACAGAGCCTACCGGGTTCGTCTATCGATGTGATCGCGGAAACCGATTCGGGCGCTACTTTTTTACTGAGGCGGACGTAGCGTTCAAACTGCTCGCTCATCGTGCGGAGCGCGGCTTCCATCGTCAGGCTTTCTTCCGTCACATCAGAAAGATAGCTGTAGTTTGCTTCCAGATAATGCTGTTCGGAGGTCAAGCTCTCCAGACGGGCCCTGTTGAGCCCTTCCACGAGCACCCGTACCGTTCCGCCCGGCAGTTTCAGCATTTGCTTGATATCCGCAATCGTACCGATGCGGTAAAGATCATCGATGCCCGGCTTGTCTTTGTCCGGATCCCTTTGGGCGACAAGCAAAAAGCGGTTTCCCTGCATGATCGCCGTTTCGATGGCTTTCACAGATTTCTCTCTGCCTACATCCAAATGGGTCATCATGCCCGGAAAAACGATAATTCCTCTCAGCGGGAGAAGCGGCATCGTTGGAGGGGTATCATTTAAATAATCGTCCATATGGCAACCTTTCTTAGTCGATTACACCCGGAAACCGGAGGGCGCCTGTTCTGCGAATCCGGGTTCTTCGCACACGGCTGTTCCGCAAATCGAAGAGGCGCAGTAAGCATCCCATTCGCTTCGCGGCATAGTATTGTTCTCAGGCGCATTATATCACAGTTTTCATTCTGATGACAAATCCGCTTCGGTTGATTGATTTCTGTCCAGATGATATACTAATCCATATTATTTTAAGGATCGTGATGAAAATGACAAACGAAACCGGAAAAGAGCTGTCCACGAAATATGATCCAAAGCAGGTGGAAGAGCGCTGGTATCGGGAATGGAAGGAGAAAGGTTATTTCAATGCGCCGGTTATCCCTAAGGATAGCAAGGCAGCCGCCGCGGTGAAAAGCCCAAAAGGCCCCTTTTCCATTGTCATGCCGCCCCCCAACGTGACCGGTTCCCTTCATCTGGGGCATGCCATCGACAATACGATTCAGGATATCCTGACCCGTTTCCGCCGGATGCAAGGCTATGATACGCTATGGCTTCCGGGTACCGATCATGCCGGCATCGCCACCCAGGCAAAGGTGGAAGAAGCGCTGGCCGCAGAGGGCAGGAGTAAATATGATTTGGGCCGCGACAAATTCGTGGAGCAGGTTTGGGAGTGGAAGCACAATTATCACGGTCGAATCGTCGAACAATTGGGAAGCCTGGGCAGCAGCTGCGATTGGGAACGGGAGCGCTTCACCTTGGATGAAGGCTGTTCCGCCGCCGTACAGGAGGTTTTCGCTACCCTGTATGAAAAAGGCCTGGTCTATCAGGGCGACTATCTGATCAACTGGTGCCCGAAATGTCAGACGACCATTTCCGATATCGAAGTGGAACACGAGGAGGAGGAAGGCCTTCTCTGGTATCTGCGTTACCCGGTGAAAGACGAGCCAGGCCGTTTTATCACAGTCGCGACGACCAGGCCCGAAACGATGCTGGGGGATACCGCGGTCGCGGTCCATCCGGCGGATCCCCAGTATGCGACGCTTATCGGAAAAACAGTGATTCTGCCATTGATGAACAGAGAAATCCCCGTTATCGCGGACACGATGGTGGATCGGGCCTTCGGTACCGGCGCGGTCAAAGTCACGCCGGCGCACGATATCAACGACTTCGAGACAGGACTGCGCCATGGGCTGGAGCAGATTTGTGTGATGGACAATGACGCTAAGATGAACGACAGGGCAGGCGTCTATGAGGGTAGGGACAGATATGAAGCCAGGGATATGATCGTGAAAGATCTCGAAAACCTGGGCCTGGTGGAAAAAACCGAGGGGCATCAGCATGCCGTCGGGCATTGCTATCGCTGCGGCGTGACGGTGGAGCCGATGATTTCGAAGCAATGGTTTGTCAAAATGAAACCCCTGGCGGAACCGACGATTGAAGCGGTTAAGGACGGACGTATCCGCTTTGTGCCGGAGCGTTTCACCAGAATATTTCTCAGCTGGATGGAAAATGTGAGAGACTGGTGCATCAGCCGCCAGCTATGGTGGGGGCATCGCATCCCTGTGTGGTATTGTCAGGATTGCGGTGAGCTGATCTGCAGTAGAAAAGAGGCGCCGCAAGTTTGCCCTCAATGCGGCGGCGCCGCATTGGAACAGGATCCTGACGTACTGGACACCTGGTTCAGCTCCGGGCTCTGGCCGTTTTCCACAATGGGCTGGCCTGAGATGAGCGACGATCTGGCTTACTACTACCCTACTTCCGTACTGGTTACCGGGCGGGATATTATCTTCTTCTGGGTAGCAAGAATGGCCTTCCTCGGGCTGGCCTTCATGGATAAACAACCTTTTCATGATGTGATGATCCACGGCCTGATCATGGACGCCCAGGGCAGGAAAATGAGCAAGTCTTTGGGCAACGGCATAGACCCCATCGAGCTGATCGACGCCTACGGCGCGGATACGCTGCGCTTTACGCTGGTGACCGGCAATACCCCCGGTAACGATCTGCGCTTCCAAAGGGAGAGGCTGGAAGGGACCAGGAATTTTTGCAATAAGATCTGGAACGCCTGCCGGTTTGCGCTGATGAATCTGGCGGAAGCAGACGAGACGGCGACCGCGGAAGACCAGGCGAACCCGTCCGAACTCGCGGACCGCTGGATACGCAGCCGCTATAGCCGCTGCGCCATCGATGTGACAAAAGCCCTGGAGGAATATGATATCGGCGTGGCTGCCGGCAGGATCTACGAGTTCCTCTGGGATGAGCTCTGCGACTGGTATATCGAACTGATCAAGCCCCGCCTGTATGGCAGGACGACAGAAGCCGATCAATCCGCCGCGCGGCATACCCTGACGGAAATGCTCCGCGGGACCCTGTCCCTGCTGCATCCGTTCATGCCTTTTCTAACGGAAGAGCTTTGGCAGCATCTGCCCCATGAGGGGGAAAGCCTTATGCTGAGTCCCTGGGAGGAAGGGGACGAAAGGCTGATCCATCCGGAGGCGGAGGAAACGATGGCCCTGATTATGGACGTAGTAAAGGCAGCCAGGAATCTGAGAAGCCAGTTTTCTATTCCGCCGGGTAAACAGGCAAATCTGATCCTTTATGCCGCTGACAGCAGAGCGGCGCGTATGCTGCAGGCCGGTTTGGGATACATTGCCCTACTTGCTGCGGCAGATCAGGTAGAGATAGGGACGGCGGAGGCGGAAAAACCGCGGCAAGCTGCGTCGGCAGTGGTGACGGGTGCGGAAATCTACCTGCCCTTAGAGGGGCTGATCGACAGGGAGGCTGAAAAAAAGCGGCTTGCGAAAGAAAGCGACAAGGTCACGAAGGAGATCCACGCCTTGGAAACCAAGCTGGCGAACGAAGGCTTCCGGTCAAAAGCGCCGGCGGAAGTGATCGCCAAAGAGGAAGAAAAGCTGGCGGACGCCCGCTATCGGCTGCAGGCCTTGGAAGCGATCAAGGAGAAGATCGAATGAGAAGCTTTGAACAGGAAATCAGCAAGATTGCCGCTGTCGGTATGAAGCCGGGAATGGAAGTTATCCGGGAGCTTCTCAGGCAATTAGGGAATCCGCATGAGAATCTGGCGGTCATCCATGTGGCGGGGACAAACGGGAAAGGCTCCGTCTGCGCCATGCTGGAACGCTGTTTGCGGGAAGCGGGTTTTCGTACCGGTATGTATACTTCGCCACATATGATGTATTATAATGAACGTTTTTTGATCAACGGTGAAATGATCAGTGAGGACGACCTCCTGCACCTTCTGTCAGACGTGGAAATCGCGGTCGGGGAAACGGAAAAAGCCGTCGGCGAAAGGCCGAAAGAGTTCGAAATCCTTACGGCGATGGCTTTTCTATGGTTCAGCAGGCAAAACGTCGATCTGTTTATACTGGAGACAGGTATGGGCGGGCGCTTTGACGCCACGAATGTATGCGACAAGCCGCTGCTCAGCATCATTACCAGCATCTCCATGGATCACGAGAATTATCTTGGCAATACGCTGCGTCTGATCGCCGGGGAAAAAGCCGGTATTATCAAGGCGGGTTCTTCCTTGGTTACGTCTTGTGACGCAGAGGAAGCATTGGCGGTGCTCCGGCAGGAATTTGAGGCCGTGCAGGAAGACAGACCCGGCGTACAGATGCTTCTGGTCAAGGACCTCTGCGACTGGGAGACGAAAAGCCTGGGCCTGGCAGGGCAGGAGGTTACTTTGCGGACGCCGCTCCGGACTTATGAAGCGCTATTCCTGCCGAAACCCGGGGAATACCAATGCGCCAACCTGGCTTGCGCAGTGCTTGCCTGGGAATTGCTTGCGGGCGAACAGTCCGCCTTGCCCACAGGGAAGGAGAGACTGAAGGAGGAAAGCCTGCGAAAAGGGCTGGCTGCCCTGAGTTGGCCATGTCGTCTGGAGCAGGTCCGGGAGAGCCCGGCGGTAGTTCTGGACGGATCGCATAATCCGGACGGAATCCGGCAGTTAGCGAGATGGCTCTCCGGTGAAAGGGACCGTTACGACCGGGTCATCCTGGTGATGGGGATGCTGGAGGATAAAGATAGGCTCTCCGCCACCGCGCAGTTGGACGGTTTGGTTTCCCGGGTGATCATCACCAAGCCGCTGTCCGACAGGGCCGGCCATTGGGAGGAATTAGCCAGAGGTTTCCGCAGGATAGGGGAAGACCATGTGGAATTTATCGAAGACTGTCATCAGGCATTGCAGCAAGCCATTGCTTTGGCTGCTGAAAATGACTTGGTTTTATGTACAGGGTCCCTCTATTTAGTAGGAGAGCTGCGAAAAAACTGGAAAGAGAAGGATTTATTTTGATTTAAGCTGCCGCTCATCCCTGACCCTTCGCGGCGCTGCGTTACCACAGCGTTAGCCGCATACGCCTGCAGATAGCTTGTTATTCTTTGCAGTTCATGGGGCGTAAGCGTCTAAATCTCAAATACATTTACTTTAGGATTGAGCATGTCGGTCAGCGCTTTCTCACAAGTTGCGAAATCCCGGCTGACCAGCGCTTCATAGAGTATGGTATGGAGGTTGCCCTCTGCAGTTTCTCCTTTGGATAGGCGCTGCGAGCGGATCTCCATTCTTTTTTTGGCGAGCATCAGCAAATACTGATAAATCGCTTCTCTAGCCATTTGAAAAGCTAAGATCAGTAAAGAATTCCTTGACATTTCACAGATTTGTTCATGGAAGGCGAGGTCGGCGTCGACGAGGGCAAAAAAAGCGGCCTGATCGCTCCCGTCATAAGCTTCTGTCAGCGTGGAATGGATCGTAAGCCGCTGTTTCAGTTCTTCAAAGTCTCCGGCTTCAGCCCGCTGCATAGCGAGCCGGCAGCATTCGAGCTCGATAGCCCTTCGAAAATCACCGATATCTTCAAACATTTCTTCCGAGTAGAACTCCGAAGCTTGCCGGATATACTCGGTAAAGTTAAATGGCGTGACAAAGGTTCCCTCGCCTGCCCGGGTCTCGACAAGGCCGATGGTGTTCAGCTTCTGCAAGGCCATGCGAACAGTGAGGCGGTTCACGTCAAACATCTCCGCAAGATCGCTTTCAGAAGGAATTCTGTCCGCCACAGACCATTCCTCATTCTTGATCATGTTCTTCATCTGCTCGTAGACCAGATCGACCGCGGATTTCTTGACGATTCTTTTATTACTGTCAGGCATAAACCTATCCCTCGCTTCCCTCCCGATTAACACATCATTCTATCCGAAGTCTCTGGATGGACTCAACTGTGATTCAGTGGCGCGGTTAAAACCTACTCTGAATCAAGTTTCGTTTTATCATAGCATAGCGGCCTGCGGCTGTGCAAGCCGCTAGCGTAATCGGCGGCGCCGCCGGCATTGCTGTCCGGTGACGCCGCTATATAATCAGGTTGCCGGACTACCGGCAAAAGCCTGTTGACTGATAGAACGAATTGGGTCTGTGATAAGCTGCGTTGTTTGGGAGGAAGGGCCGGAGCGGTTGGCTAGCCGCCCCGGTTTTAGGATGCCGCTTCCGTTTTAGCGGAACGATCATCTCCCTCACTCATATGATAGGTCGCTTGTTCGCTAGGTGAATCGTTCACCTTATTTATACCATAGACTTGATTATTTGTAAAGGGGTTTTTGAAAAAAACTGAAAAGTTTTTTTGTCGGCGCGTTGTTATGCAAATGATGTTTTTTTCGCTTGCTCGTATATCTGTGGTATAATTGTGTATGCTCTAAGATGGCTGTCGCCGTCGCTTCTTGTATTTTTTTTCCTCTGCTGGACAAAGCCTTTGCAGCATGGTAAAATATACATAAATTACCAAAATGTGGAGGGTAGTCCTATGCATTCACTGATTTTGGCCTCCGCGTCTCCGCGTAGGCGTCAATTAATGGAACTGTTAGGCGTTCCCTTTGTCGTGAAGCCGGCGCCTCTGGATGAAAAGCAGCTCCGCCTCTCAGGGACACCGGCGCGGCAAGCGATGGATTCCGCCAGGGCGAAAGCAGAGGCTGCGGCTTTGGCGGACAAGGATAGCTGGGTGTTGGCTGCGGATACGGTGGTCTGCATCGATGGCATGGTCCTTGGCAAGCCCAACGACAGAGACGATGCGCGCCGTATGCTGACATTGCTTTCCGGCAGGGACCATCTGGTCACGACAGGCGTTTGTCTTCATCATGATGGGAGGAATGGCCCCCTTCCGGTATTTGAAGAAACCAGAGTTTGGATGATGGCGCTTTCCCACGAGCTGATGGAAGCCTACCTGGATACGGGAGAACCGGACGATAAGGCGGGCGCATACGGGATCCAGGGCTACGGGAGTACGTTGATTCCCCGGATCGATGGTTGCTACTTTAATGTGATGGGCCTTCCACTCTATCGTTGCGCGCAGCTTCTGGAGGAAGCCGGCGTCGGGTTTCGCAGCGATTTCTGGAAAGGAGCAGGCAATGACTAACGCGCAGGCTAACGGAAATGCCCTCAGCCTGAAGAAAATGCCTGTCTTTCAAAGGCCGAGGGAACGCTTATTGGCTTATGGTGTGAAGCGCCTGTCAGACACGGAGCTTTTGGCTATACTGATCAACTCAGGCAGTAAGGAAGAATCCGCTTTGGCTCTGGCCCAGCGTATACTACAGGAGGGGGGAGGGCGTTTCCTTCTGGACGCCGAAGCAAGCGAGCTAAGTAAGATAAAAGGGATTGGCGTAGCGAAAGCCTGCAGGATCAAAGCGGCTTTGGAACTCTCCTGCCGATTGCTTTTTACCACACCCGAATATAAGCCGCTCATTCGGGGACCAAAGGACGCCGCAGACCTGCTGCAGGGCGAGATCGGCTATTTGGACCGGGAGGCGGTGCGGGCGATCAACCTGGATTCCGCAAACCATGTGATCGCCATTGATAATGTTTCCCTGGGCGGTTTGGCGATGGCGCCGATTCATCCCAGAGAAGTATTCAAAATGCCGCTGAAACGCAGCGCCGCCGCGATAATCCTATTACATAACCATCCCAGCGGCGACACCATGCCAAGTAAACAGGATATGGAAGAAACCAGAAGACTGGCTGCGGCAGGAGAGCTATTGGGTATTCGCTTATTCGACCATATCATCCTGTCCCATGGGCAATACTATAGTATGCTTGAAGCGGGGAAGATGCCGGAGACAGACAGGAAATCGCAGATCGCGGAACAATAGTCGCCGGCGCCTCACGATAGGAATCCCGTTAAGTAATCTATAGCTAAGCTGGGACTTGTGTAGTGGCGCAAAAACTTCAGTTAAAGGATACGAGCATGAAGCGAAAAGGAGCGCTCTGGGCTATTGTGTTTACTGCAGCCGTGATCCTGTTGCTGTACCTGATACAGCAAACAGGCTGGCAGAGTGCGGATATGGCTGCTCCGGGAAAAGTATTGCGTGAGATTGCCTGGCCGGTGCAGAATGTAGCGAGCGCTGTAGACAGCGGCTTGCGAAGATTTTTCGGCTTCTTCAGGGATATCCGCGATTTGCGGGAAGAAAATGAAGAGCTAAAGGAATCCCTGGCGGCGGCGGAATACTGGATTCAACAAATGAAGGAGCTGCGGGAAGAAAACCTGCGACTGGGGGAATTGTTAGGGTATCAGACAATCCATAGCCGGATGTTTGACCTGGTTATAGCCCGGGTGATCGGAAAAGACGCCGATAACTGGAATCAAACGGTGATTCTGGACAAAGGGAGCAGTTCCGGGCTGGACTGCGATATGGCGGTATTGGCGCCGGCGGGTATGGTCGGGAGGATCATCTCCGTTACGCCTCACACGGCGGAAGTGCTGCTCCTGATCGACAGGGAAAGCGCCATTGGCGCAAGGGTCATGGAAACCCGTTTTTCTCCCGGCATGGTTACCGGTACAGGGCAGGATGATCTGCTGGAAATGCTGCGAGTGGACCATGACGCGGAGATCGAGCCGGGCCAGACGGTGATCACCTCAGGCTATGGCAGTATATTTCCACAGGGGCTGATGATCGGCACGATCGAGAAAGTATTGCCGGATTCCAACGGCTTAACCAAGCGGGCTACGATCAGGCCTGTCGTCGATTTCCGTATACTGGAAGAAGTGATGGTCATCCGGGGCCTGCGGGAAGAGGGAGAGGACATACCGGAGGAAGTGCGGGACTTCTCTATCCCGCCGGATATCCGGGTTGGACATTAACGCTGCGGAATCGCGGCGTCGCGAAGCGCATCATGGAACGGAGAGGCAGGTATGTACACGATCGCCTTGGCGGGGTTCACGATAGCAGGACTTGTCCTGAGGAGCATTTTTCCGCGGGTCTTGCATCTTGCCTGGTCGACGCCTGATTTTCTCTTATTACTCGTTGTATTTAACGCCATGTTTCGCGGGAGGTGGCAAGGCGGCGTCGCCGGATTTCTGATCGGCCTGACAGAAGACCTGTTTTTTGGCCGCTTTATCGGACTGAACGCCCTGGCGAAATGCGTCGTCGGTATACTGAGCGGTTCTCTGTCAAAATCCATATTCAAAGAGAACATGTGGGTGCCGGTGATCAACGTGTTCGTGGGATCCTTGATCAGCATGACGCTTGTTTTTTTAGTCGGCCATCTGGCCGGCGCCCGCTGGTATTTTACCCAAATTGTTTATCAGGGCTTTTTTGAAGTCCTGTTCAACGTATGTTTGGTTCCCTTTCTATACGGTCCGTTTTTTCATTTTGCGGACAAGCGCCTTCAGGTGAAAGAGGAAAGTGATTCCGGGGATTGAACGAGTTGAGTCTGGGATAGAGAAAGCATGGAGGGCCGTCAATGAATTCCGTTGCGCCTTTATGGGAAGAAAGTATAGAAAGAAAGCAAGCCAGGAGAAGATTTTTTCTGTTTGGCGTGCTGCTCTGTTCCCTTTTTGCGCTTCTATTAGGGCGCTTGTTTTGGCTACAGATTATGCAGGAAGAAATCTTTTTAAATAAAGCGGTTGCTCAAGCTACCCGTTGGATCCCGGAGAAAGCTTCCCGGGGCGAGATTCTGGATTGTAGAGGCAATGTTTTGGTTACCAACAGGCCGGTCTACAACTTGACGTTGAATTATCTTGGCTTCAAGAATCAGGATATAGCCAGGGTCGTCGAAGAGCTGGTGCAGGTTCTGGACGACCCGGATATCACGGCGGAGGCGGTGCAGGCAAGTATCGACGCCCAAGCAAGCCGGCTGTACGAGCCGATCTTGATTAAGAGGGACATCCCGTTGGACATGGTCATTCGGCTGGAGGAACGGCGCTGGCAGCTTCCCGGCATACTGATCGAGACAAGCCCCCAACGCCTGTATCCTTATGGCGGTCTGTTGGGGCATGTGCTTGGGTATGTACACCCGATCAAGGAGGAACTGGATCAGCCGGGATTTGAGAATTATGGACTTGGCGACCTGGTAGGCAAAACCGGCGTCGAGAAATCCTATGAGTTCGAACTAAGAGGAACGAACGGCTATCGGGAAGTAACGGTGAATGCCAGAAACCACCCTGTTGAGGAAATTACGAATATCCCCTCCGTCACGGGAAACAGTCTGCAACTCACGATCGACGCTGAGCTGCAAACGGTCTTGGAAAACACATTCGACGAAGTGCTGGCGTCGGTCGCTCAAACGTATCCTAAAGCCAACGCAGGGGCGGCGGTGATATTGGACGTCAATACAGGCGGCGTTCTGTCGATGGTCAGCCGGCCGATCGCGTATCCTGAAGATTTTAACGGAAACTCCATGAGCCAGGAGAAAGCGGAGTATTACTTCAACCAACAGCCGGCGGCCCTATATAATCGGGCAATCCAGGGCAGCTATGTTCCCGGTTCCACCTTTAAACCGATTACCGGGATGGCGGCGCTTGCTTCAGGCAACCTGACGCTGCAGACCTACATCACATGCAGCGGCGCGTATTGGTATAAGCCCTATATTAAGTGCACAGGCGCTCATGGTTCGCTGACCTATTATCAAGCTATGGCCAGAAGCTGTAATGTTTATTTTCAGGAAGCAGCGCGACGCGCAGGCATCGGCAACATCGGCATGATCGGACATGCCTTACGGATGGATGTAAAAACCGGTTTGGATCTACCCTATGAGGGAGCGGGACTCTTACCCAGTCTCAACTGGCAGAGCATAGAGTTCAGCAAGCGGACGGATGTGATCAATAAGGATATAGATGATCAACTGGCGGCGCTGGAAGAAGAGTATCTGCCTTTGATCGCCGCCGCGGATACAGAGCAAGAGCAAAGAAGGCTGGAGCGGGAACGAAACAGTAAAAGAAACACCTTGGAAGCAAGGCGCAGAGAGAGGCTGAATGCAGATACGACATGGAGAGACGCGGATACGTTCAATACGGGAATCGGGCAGGGATATAATCAGTATACAATTATTGAGATGGCGGCATACGTAGCCGCAATCGCTAACGGCGGTACATACTATACGCCCTATGTCGTCCAAAGAGTAATGGATTCCGATGGCAGGGTAAAAAACGAACATGTGCCGGACGGACAGCAGGTCGACATTGAACAATGGATTCTGGACGCTACCAAGCAGGCGATGACCACCGCCGCCAAACCGGGCGGCACAGCCTACGGCGCCTTTGTCGGCCTGCCTTATGGAATCGGCGGCGGCGCAAAGACCGGTACAGCCCAGCCCGGTCGAACAGGCTATATCAAAAACAAAGACTTTGACGGCTTGTTTATCTGCTTTGCGCCGGCGGAAAACCCGCAGATTGCCTTCGCCTGTGTGATCGAACACGGAAACAGCGGCTCCGGTTCCGCGGGACGGGTAGCGAAGGGCATCCTGGAGTACTACTTTATAGAAAGGGCGGCTGCCGGTGAAGGATAGAGTCAAGCTTGTAATCCGGAATCTGGACTATTCCTTGCTGGTTTTTCTGCTATTCATCCTATGCGCCGGATTTGTGGTGCTGGACAGCGCCAGCGTTTCCGCAGCTACCCGGTATGAGACCGATTTTCTGGTGCAGCAGGTTACTGCCGCGATAGCAGGCTTTGTGCTTATCCTCGCTTTGCAGAGTATCGATCTGAGCAGGTTGCAAAACTTTGAGAAACCGGCCTACATTCTGATGAACCTGATGCTGCTGACGGTGTTTTTTTTCGGCGTCTCCGTAAAGGGGGCGCAAATCTCACTGGAATTAGGGCCTTTCCGTATACAACCGGCGGAGCCGGCTAAAATCTTGCTGATTTTCTGCATGGCAAAACATCTGGCTGCGAAAAACAGACAACTGAAAACCTGGCGGCAGTTGATTCCTTCCTTGCTCTATGGCGCGATACCCCTAGGGCTGGTGATGGCCTTGCCCGATTTGGGTACGGGGCTGGTACTTTTGGCAATCATCTTCGGGATGCTGCTGGCAGCCGGCGGATCCCTTTGGAAACTGGCTTTTCTCTTCAGCGGCGGTATCGGCAGCGTGGTTTTATGGATCTACGGCCATTTGAACTGGGACTGGCGGCTTCCCCTTGAGGAGTATCAACTGATGCGCCTGATTGTCTTTGTCAACCCCGAATATGACCCGCGGGGCTGGGGCTGGAACCTGATTCAGGCGCAGATCACAGTGGGCTCCGGCGGATTATGGGGACAGGGCTGGGGACAGGGGACGCAGACGGCCAGCGGGTATCTGCCGGAGCAGTGGACGGACTTCATCTTCTGCGTGTTAGGTGAGGAATTCGGCTTTGTCGGATGTTTTGTTGTGCTGGCTTTGTTTTTCGCCTTGCTGGTACGCTGCCTGATGATCGCCGCCCGCGCGAAGGATTTGTTTGGGGGAATCGTCATTTCCGGCGTGGTTTCCTTATTCATGTTCCATATTCTGCAGAATGTGGGTATGGTCGTTGGCATTATGCCGATAACCGGTATTCCGCTGCCCTTTATCAGCTACGGGCGCAGCGCGCTCCTGTCAGGTATGGCGGCGATAGGCATGGTGTTGAATGTTGGCGTCTATAGGGATAATTCACTGTTCTAGGGCGATAGCAGCGCGTCCCTCAGCCCTTCCCAGTCCAGATAATCCTCGATAAACTGTTTGCGAAGCAGGTTCGGCGGGATAAATTCGTTGAACTTGCTTTTGATTTGCACTGTATCGGGTAGGGGCAGTTCGTACAGATCCGTATCGGATTGCAGGATGCTGCGGATTATCCGCTCCAATTCTTCCGCGGATCCGTCGAAATAGAGCTCCAGATACAGGCTGGAGATCCAGGGCAGCGTATTTTTGATTTTTTACCGCAACAATGCGTAATGCAAAGTGAAGAGCTGCCGGGTGCCCAGCCAGGGGAAGACGGCGTATTTCTTGTCAGACAAGGGCGTGACGAGATGATCCAACATGCCGCAGTTTCGGGCGATATATCGCATCTCCGCCAATCGTTCCCTGCAGCGGTCGCTCAGATAAGGGTAGTCTTCATCGGAGGCCAGTACGCTGCGTACTTTCTGTACCAGCACCGTATGCAGATCGATTTCAAATTCTACATTCCAATCAACCAGGGATATACCCGGGACCCGTTTGACAAAGAGGACTTTGCTCTTCTCATTGACGTCCACCGTTTCCCAGGTTAAGCCGGCCAGCGCAAAACGCGTGCCGATCGGGTAGACTTTATCCACTGTGCCGATGGTGCGGTTCTCATCTTTGACAAGCAGGTATTCCGGCGTGAGGAAAACGGTGAGGAAATGATAGCTGTTGACGGCTTTCTCGCCTTCCCTGCCGATGATGAGGCCGCCGCGCTCGGTACGCTCTAATTGGTCCGTGCTGATCAGATACCCCAGAAGCTGTTTGTAGTCGTCCTGGGATATATGCCGGAAGCTGCCGAGTTGGAGGATAGCCTGCGCAAGGGCTGCGGGGGAAAGCTCGCCGTTGCTTTTCAGATAGCTCATAGTTTGATGATACAGCATACTGTAATCATGATTACGCGGATAGATCGGCTCCATCCAGCGGTCTTTCGTGTATAGCTCGATAATGGCAATGGTGCGGAGAAATTCCCAGTTGATCGGACCAAGGACGTCCGCCGCGTTCACGCCGAGATCCTCGACGAAGGTAAAGAGCAGTTGTGGTACCTGTCCCCGTCGCCCGCAGCGGCCCAGGCGCTGGGCAAAACTGGAGACGCTGAGCGGCGCGCCGACTTGCACAGCCTGGTCGAGGGCGCCGATATCGATGCCCAATTCCAAGGTCACGGTAGCGCCGGTGACGAGCTTTTCGTCTTCGGATTTCATTTCATCCTCCGTACTCTCCCGGATCAGCGCCGACACATTGCCGTGATGCACCCGGTAGACGTCGGGGGCTTTCTTTTTCAGCGCGATCTCCCGGAGGTTGGCGATGATGAACTCGGTTTCTTCCCGGCTGTTGGTAAAGAGGATCGTCTTTTTGTCCAGGGTCATTTGAAACAAGTACTCGAAATGCTCCCTGTCGCCCATGCTGACCGGGGCGCTGACCTTGACCACATTGCCGCTGCCGTCCCGTTCCACCAGATCCCGCTCGTCGTGCAGTTTGGCAAAGCGCTCAATATGAAGCCGGATCCGCTTTTTGCCCTCCTCTGTGACAGGCGCGGCACAGGCGCGATTCGTACCGGTATTCAACCAGTCTTTCGCCTGGGATAAGTCGCCAAGCGTAGCGGACAGTCCGATTCGCCTGGGAATGACGCCGGTAAGGTATTGCAATCGCTCCAGCACGCACAGTAGCTGGACGCCGCGGGCGTCCCGCATGAAATGATGCACCTCGTCGATGATCACGAAACGAAGGTCAGAAAACAGTTGCAGGCAGGCGCCCCGCTTGTTGGTCAACAGGCTTTCCAGCGATTCGGGCGTAATCTGCAGCAAACCTTGCGGATTCTTGATCAGATCGTTCTTTTGCTTCTGGGACGCATCCCCGTGCCATTTGCACACAGGGATTGAGGAATCCAGCAAGAGCAATTCCAAGCGTTTAAACTGGTCGTTAATCAGCGCTTTCAGGGGCGAGATGTACATCACGCCTACGGATCGGGAGGGTTTATTATACAGCTCGGTGAGTACAGGCAGAAAGGCCGCTTCGGTCTTTCCCGAGGCTGTGCCGGAGGACAGGAGGAGATTATCCCCGCTGTCAAAGATCTGCTCGCAGGCGGCAACCTGTATGCCGCGCAGTTCCTCCCATTGGTTTTGATAGATATAGTCTTGAATGAAAGGGGCAAGTCTGTCGAATGCGTCCATGGTCAATGGCCCTCGCTATAATTCAAATTCCACAAAATCACGATGTATTTCTTCGTCGCTTAGGCCGCCCCTGGCCATTTCGAAACTGTTGCTGCCCAGGATATCCGCAGCGCTTCTGCCGGGGTTCTGATGCAGGATATTGACCAGCTCGATAAAGTCCCGGATGATCTCCCGGGGGGTGATGTGCGTATCGGCGCCAACCCGGTTGTATTCCACAGTGAGGAAATAGATAAGGTCCTCATGACGCAAAGCCGGCGAATAGCCGAAAAGCTGCGCGTGGATATCTCGGAGTTTTTCCACCAGCACATACATTTCCTCCTGGGTGAGCATGGACAGCCGGATGATGGGCGCCGCCAGGTCCATGAGATCCCCGCCGGAGAAATGGCCCTCCGCCAGCCGCGAACGCAGCGCCTCATAACTGAATATCCCCTTATACCGGTCTTCGACGCACTGCGGGGTACCGCTCATCAGAAAGCCGATATGCTTTGCTTTACCTTGCAGAACATCATTATATATCGTGAGTATTTTCTCGTAATTATTCTGCCTGCTGATGGAGTTGGGGATCTTGTAGATATTGACCAGTTCGTCGATCAGCACCACCAATCCCTGATATCCGGCGCTGACCAGAAAAGCGGCGAAGAGTTTCAGAAAATCGTACCAGGTTTCATCCGTGACGATAAAGTTGATGTCCAGGTCTGCCTTCGCCTCCCGGCGGGAAGGGTATTCGCCCCGGAACCAGCGCAATACGTTGCTTTTTCTTTCGCTGTCGTCTTCCTGGTACGCCCGCCAGTAGGCCACGACGGCTTTCGCAAATTCAAAGCCGTTTACCATTCCCTCCAAATCGCCGGTTACCGCATAGATCTGCTTTTCCACCAGCCGGTCAAAGGCATCCCCCTCCGCATCGGAGCGCGTCTTAACCAAAGCCTGAATCCCGGAAATCCATTTCTCCAGGATCAGCGGGAGGGCGCCGCCGTCCGGTTTCGATTTCGTCGAAAGGTTTTGCATCAGTTCCTTATAGGTAGCCAGACCCTGCCCTTTGGTTCCGGCAAAACGCCGCTCCGGGGAGAGATCTGCGTCGACGACGGCAAAACCTTTGGCTGTGGCATAATTACGGATGGTCTGTAATAGGAAGCTCTTGCCGCTTCCATATTTTCCCACAATAAAGCGGAAGGAAGCGCCGCCCTCCGAGATCAGGTCGATGTCGTGGAGGATGGCCGCGATCTCCCGGGCGCGCCCGACGGTGATATATTCCAGCCCAACCCGCGGCACGACGCCGCCTTTGAGCGCGTTGATCAGAATGTTTGCGATCCGTACCGGTACCTGGTGTTCCATAGGATTCCCCACCCTTAGCCTTAGATTGTCAAGGAGAAGTTTTCTGTGTCGCTGATTCTATTTGTCCCTATAATGTGTACCGCATTGAATAATCTCAATCCTATTGTCCTTAATGCGGTAAACAATGCGATTGCATTCGTCTATATGTCTGCTCCAATATCCCTTCAGATTTCCGGTAAGCGGTTCTGGTTTGCCAATTCCAGCATAACCGTACCTGTCAATATTTTTAAAAGGTTATTGATTCGTTTCAGGGTCTTTTTATCTTGTGTTTGCCAATATAAATAGTCAGCCCACGCTTCATCGTCCCATGATTTAATCATCTTCTACCTCAACTAAATCATGGACTGTGCCACCTGTTTGTTCCATTCGAGCCGCCGCCTTTA
>WRMS01000037.1 GCA_009777025.1 Clostridiales bacterium
ACAACCCCAGCAGAGTGCGAAATCGCCGGAGTGGAAACCCGTGAATGTGCAAATAATCCGGCACACACGGAAACCAGAGCGATTGCAGCCCTTGGTCACGCTTGGGGCGATTGGGCGATCACAACC
This sequence comes from Clostridiales bacterium, assembly GCA_009777025.1. GTDB lineage: Bacteria > Bacillota > Peptococcia > DRI-13 > UBA5745 > WRMS01. The sequence goes on from WRMS01000037.1 coordinate 127, forward strand.
CCGGCGGAGTGCGAAATCGACGGAGTGGAAACTCGCGTGTGCGCCAATGATTCTTCGCATACAGAAACCAGAACGATTGCCGCCCTCGGGCACGCTTGGGGCGATTGGGCGATCACAACCCCAGCAGAGTGCGAAATCGCCGGAGTGGAAACCCGTGAATGTGCAAATAATCCGGCACACACGGAAACCAGAGCGATTGCAGCCCTCGGGCACGCTTGGGGTGAGGGTTCAGTAACGATAGCGCCAACCGAAACAAAATACGGCGAAAGGAGTTTTACTTGCGAGAATTGCGGCGAAACGAGAACGGAGCCAATCCCGCCCACCGGCATAATCATTGAATATGCCGATCTGAGCGCTCTGATTGCGGCTCTTGAAAGAGCGGACGCCTATCTCGCTGACTACAAGAAATATACAAAAGCAAGCAACGACGCTTTGAATGCGGCTGTTGAAAGAGCCATTACGTTGTTGGAAGCCAATGATATCGAAGCGATGACCATAGACATGCAGGGAGCAGTAGATGCAGCTTCAACCGCAATCAATGATGCTATCCAGAATATGAAAAAGGCGTCCCTGCTTGAACAGATACTAAACGCAATCGTCAGTAGAATACAGAACAACAGGGATAGGATAAGCAGCATCGTCAGCGCTTACTGGGCAAGAATCAATGGATACATGACCCGCACAGTCACTTTCAACGCAGACGGAGCAATCACTACCGCCAGTGTTTACTGGGGCAGGACGATAGCGAAACCTGCTGACCCGGTGAAGGACGGCTATCATTTCGACGGCTGGCGTTGGGGAAGTGAGAGCGGCGACGTGTTCAACTTCAACACAAGAATCATGGGCAACACCATGCTTTATGCCTCGTGGATAGCTAACCCAGCGACGCCGGATAAAACCGATACAGAATTCTTGCAGGATATCGCAGCAGACGTGCTACGAAACGGGCTTGATCAAAGCAATCTGATTCTCAGCGGAAAGACCTTAACCCTTTCTATCGATGGCAGAGAGTTCGTACTCAGCGAAAATGCGAACAACCGCAACATCAGCGGTGAGATTGCCCTCGGCGACGGGTATTACCTCGTATTCGATATTAAGGGCAATGGATCAAACATGAAAGAGTTTCGTATTATTCAGAGATAACGGTATAGTTCTAAACTGATAATCGTCAAAAGCAAAAGCAAAGCAAAGCGGCGGGATAACCTCATCACCTCAATATGAAGTGGCAAGGCTATCCCGCTGTAGTGTTGGGATAATTTGTGTTTTATGGTATAGTATCTATGGCTTTTGCGTGATGGTATTGCATATTCTAGGATGTAATGGCAGCATAGAGAAAAACGACGTCAACTTATAATAAAGGAGTAGATGGAACAGCATGAGAGTAAAGTGGCAAGGAACAGCTTGCATAATGCTTGAGAGTGATGGAACGCAGCTGCTCTTTGACCCGTTCCTGTCGCTAAGCGATATAGGCTATCAGCCGCCGCTGGACGAACTATCGTCGGCAATGAGCATATTTGCCACGCATGGGCATTTTGACCATATCGTCGATATACCCACTGTATGGAAACATGGCGGAAGCAAAGCGGATATCTACTGCACAGCGACTCCGCGCAAGGTTCTCATCTCAAAGGGCGTTGAGAGCGAAAACATCCGTGAAATCAAGCCAAGCGATGAGCTGACCATTGGCACGCTCACCGTTCGCGTCCTCAAAGGGAAGCATATAGAGTTCGACAGGCGGATTGTATTGAAGACATTTCTCAGACCGCAGATTGTCCGTTACCGGAAGAACCTGACGTATATGCTCAAAGAAAACAGGATTTACGCCGAAGCCGGGGAAACCGTTGTATACAACATTCGGGCAAATGGCAAACAAGTCCTGTTGTTGGGAAGTCTGAATCTGGATGCGGCCACGGAGTACCCAAGAGGCGTAGATTTGCTCATACTGCCGTTTCAAGGGCGGTCAGATATTGCAGATTACGCTCTTCCACTTGTTGACCGGCTCATGCCGAAGAAGATTCTACTCGACCATTTTGACGACGCTTTCCCGCCTATATCCTCTGACGTGGATATTGAACCATTCGTAACGAGCATGACGAAAAGGTATCCGCACATTCCTGTGATTGCCCTTAAGCCAGGATCGGAATGGATAGATATTGGTGTTTAGGCCTTGCATACGGGGAGTAACCATAATTCGCATTGCCTGCACAAACTCGTTATATGCACAAACTCGTTATATTGACAAGGAACGGTCAAGCAAATAGAATGAACCATACCTAGTGGATCTCGGCTGGCAAAGAATAGGAACAGCGCTTGCCGGGAAATAGGTGCTTATACTATTGATAGTGGAAAGGAAACTGTATTTATGCCCTCGCTTTTTATAGAATATACTATACTGGGATATCTTTTTGTTTTTGTAGCTCGAATTTGCGACGTGACGATGCAGACGCTGCGGATGATGATGGTGGTGCGGGGAGAAAAACTGAAAGGCGCCATTATTGGCTTTTTTGAGGTTATTCTTTATGTGGTTGTGCTGAATGCGATATTTTCAAGCTTAGATAATATTGGAAATTTAATCGCCTATGCACTCGGTTATGCCACAGGCTGCTATGTGGGGCTTTCGATTGAAGAGAGGCTTGCCATAGGCATACAATATGTGCAGGTTATTACTATGAAAGAACCCTTGCGGCTGGCGGAGATCCTGCGGGACAACGGACATGGCGTCACGGTGCTGGAAGGCGCCGGGCGTTCCGGCCCCCATTTCATCCTTCAAGTGCTGCTTGAACGAAAGCAGGTGGAGCGTTTCTCAGAAACCGTATCCGCTTGGGATGAGGATGTGTTTATGATCGTCAGCGACGCGAAGAAGTTCCGCGGCGGCGTGATGCGGCATAGCAAAACCACCGGCGCTGCTTTTGCGGAAAAATGGAAATAAGAGATCGATCATGCGGATAGCGGACGGAGGTTGAATAAGGGTGGATAAACAGCGGCCGATCGGTATCTTTGACTCAGGCGTAGGGGGGCTGTCGGTATTACGGATCCTGGAAAAAAAGCTGCCCGAAGAAGACTATATCTATTTTGGCGACACAGCCAGGGCGCCTTACGGGAATCGCAGCCAATCCGAGATTCGTCGCTTTAATCTGGAAATCGGAAGATGGCTGCTCAGTTGCGACTGCAAGATGCTGCTTGTCGCCTGCCACACCTCCACCGTCTTGGGGATGGACGCCATCCAGGAGGAAACCGAAGTACCGGTGATCGGCATGATGGAAGCTGTCCTGACCGGTGCTTTTGCTACAGATGGGGAGGATGACAGCCCGATAGGCTTTATCGCAACCAGCAGCACGGTGCAAAGCGGCGCCTACCAGAAGGCCTTCGCGGAGAAAGCACCCGGAAGGGCCTTCTTTGCACAGGACTGCCCTGATTTTGTCCCGCTGGTGGAGCAGGGGATTACGGAAGGACCCGCAGTGGAGCGGTCGGTTGAAGCTTATCTGGCGCCCTTGCGTGACGCGGGCGTCCGCACATTGATCCTTGGTTGTACCCATTATCCCTTCCTGCATTCCGCCATAACCTCCTTTCTCAAGCCGGGCGTGAGGATGGTGGATCCCGCCGAATCGCTGGCGGATATGGTGGACGCCTATTTGCACGCTGAACCCTTACGGAAAGAGGCTGCCGGAAGCGAGAGGGGAAGCCGGCGCTTCTACTGCAGTGGGGAACCGGATCGTTTTCAAGCCGTCGGCAGCCTTATGCTGGGGCGTCCGATAGAAGAAGTCGGGAGGCGAAAGTTTTGAGCAGAACAGACGGAAGAGAGAAGCGGCAGTTGCGGCCGGTACATTTGACAAAGGGCTATACCCGATGGGCGGAAGGCTCCCTCCTGATCGAGATGGGGGATACGGCGGTATTATGCAACGCCACGGTAGAAGATAGGGTTCCCGCGTTTCTCAAGGCTTCAGGCAGGGGTTGGGTCACTGCCGAATATGCGATGCTCCCGCGGGCGACCCAGACGCGAAGCGCAAGAGAAGTCAATGCCGGCAAACCTTCCGGGCGCACCAATGAAATACAGCGGCTGATCGGGCGATCCTTGCGCTCTGTGGTGGACTTGAGCAAGCTGGGGGAACGTACGGTCACTTTGGACTGCGATGTGCTTCAGGCGGATGGCGGCACGAGAACCGCTGCTGTGACGGGCGCCTTTGTCGCCCTCGCCCTTGCTTTCCGAAAGATGCAGCGTGAAGGGATGCTGGATACGATGCCGCTGCGGGACTGGCTGGCAGCCGTCAGTGTAGGCAAGGTTGAAGGCGTGGGAAACTGTCTGGATCTGTCCTATGAGGAAGACAGCCGCGCCATTGTGGACATGAATGTGGTCATGACCGGTAGCGGCGCTTTCGCGGAAATTCAGGGTACCGCCGAGGGGACGCCTTTCAGCCGAGAGGAGCTGCTGGACTTTTGCGATCTGGCAAAAGAAGGGATCGATCAACTGATTCTTTATCAAAAAGAACTGTTGGGAGCGGATTTTCTATGAGGCTGTTGGTTGCGTCAAGCAATCCGGGAAAGATAAGGGAAATCAGGCGCTTGTTGAAGGGCGGTCCGTGGGAGATCCTGTCTCTCGGGGATCTGGCTGCGTTATGGCGCTGTGAAGAGCTGGGAGGGCTGCCTCCCGCCGCCGGCGACGAGGCGGAAGTGGAAAAAATAATCAGCGGGCGTTATGCCAAACTGCATGAGCTGATGGAGGAGACAGGCGCTACCTTCGAAGAAAACGCAGTGATCAAAGCCAGAGGCGCCGCCGGGTACACAGGCATCCTGTCGCTGGCCGATGATTCCGGGCTGGAAGTGGACTGGCTGGACGGGGCGCCGGGCGTGTATTCTGCCCGTTACGCCGGACCGGAAGGCGACGAGCAGGCCTGCAATGCCTTGCTCCTGGAGCGAATGCGCAATGCGCCGGCCGGAAGCCGGTCAGCCCGTTATGTGGCGGTCATCGTGCTGGCGTCCCCGGAGATAGTGCTGCATACTGCCTATGGGATTTGTGAAGGGCAGATCGGCTTTGCACCAAAGGGCAGCGGCGGATTCGGCTATGATCCTTTATTTCTCTTGCCCGCTAGCGATCTGAGTATGGCGGAGCTGTCGATGGAAGATAAGAACAACATAAGCCACCGGGGAAAGGCATTGGCGCAAACAGCGCTTTTCCTTGCTGATTTTCCGGCTGATTAAGGGACGGCAGGGACAGAAAGGGATTCGAAAATGAAAGTCTTCAGTTTATGCGGCTATTCCGACAGCGGTAAAACCACAACGATCGAACTGGTAATCGGAGAACTGATCAGGCGAGGGTATAAGGTGGGTTCTGTCAAAGAGATACACAACGAGGACTTCGCCATCGACCGGGAGCAAGGGAGCAATACCCGGCGCCACCGCGCGGCGGGAGCGGAACCGGTTACAGCAAGGGGGTTGAAGGAAACCGACGTATTATATCCTGTAAAATTGGATATGCGAAAAATCCTTTCCTTCTATGACGACTGTGATTATGTAGTATGTGAAGGCGTCCGGGACTATGCGATACCGATGATCATGACAGGAAGCAAGGTTGAGGATCTGGAAGAAAAATGGAGTGAGCTTGTATTTTGCGTGTCCGGACGGGTCGCCGATGAAATCAAGGCGTATAAAGATCGGCCCGCCATTTCGGCTGTCGCCGATATCGTCGCGTTTACGGATTTAGTCGAAGAAAAAGTCTTTGACCTGCTGCCGAATGCGGAACCGGGACACTGCGGCTCCTGTGGCGGCGACTGTTGGACGATGGCCGCGAAAATCCTCCGGGGCGAAGCGAAGCGGAGCGACTGTGCAGGCAATCGCGGTACAGAGCTTGTCATCAACGGGAAGCGAATCGATATGCAGCCTTTCATGGAGAAAATACTGCACAACACGGTACTCGGTCTCCTCAGCGGGTTTAAAGGCTTTGTGGACGATGCGGAAATCAGCATCAGGATCAAATAAGACAGGACAAGACAGGACAAGATAGGATAGGACAAAGGAGAGTGGCGTATGGGCGTGATCTTTCAAGCCTTTTACTGGGATTGTCCCTTAGCGGAAAATCGCGAAAACCAATGGTGGACCTACATCAAGTCAAAGCTTCCGGCGATAGCGAAAGCGGGCTTTACGGCCTTGTGGCTTCCGCCTGCTAATAAAGCGGCCGACTGGAAATCGATGGGCTACGATCCCTACGATTATTATGACCTCGGTGAGTTCGATCAGAAAGGCGGGGCGCCGACATGGTTCGGTTCAAAAGATGAATTGCTCGATCTCATCCGGTCTGCGCATGCCCTGGGTTTACAAGTGTATGCCGACCTGGTGTTCAATCATAATAGCGGCGCGGATGCAATGGAAAAGAATCCCACAGACGACCAGATGCGCTGGACAAAGTTCTCTCCAAAAAGCGGGAAATTTCCGCGTGACTGGATGTGTTTTCACCCGAACCCATATGAAACCTGGGATAATGAGATTTTTGAAGGCATGCCGGACATGTGCCATCGTACGCCCTTCGTTTATACGGAAGTGATCAACTATGCGCGCTGGCTGCTGGAGGAAATCGGTTTCGACGGATTTCGCTATGACATGGTGAAAGGGTACGGCGGATGGATGGTCCGCTCGATTCAAGAGCTCCGCATACTGCGCGAGGGCAAAAGCTTCAAACCTTACGCGGTGGGCGAATGCTGGGATAGCAATCGCACAATCAAGGAATGGCTCGATGAAACCAACGCCTGGTCGGATAACCCGGTTGGCGCCTTTGATTTTCCGTTGCGCTGGCGTTTGCGCGAGTTGTGCGATAACTATGGCTTCCGTTTGCGAACGCTGTCCGAACACGGCGTATTAATGTGGGACCGGCCTGAGCGAGCCGTAACGTTCGTCGAGAACCATGACGTGATCCGGGATACGCCAATTCTTCACGATAAATTACTGGCCTACGCGTTTATCCTTACCCACGAAGGCTACCCCTGCGTGTTTTGGCAGGATTATTTCAACGGGGACCTGGCGCAGCCGAGTAACCGGAATGGGATAGACGCGCTGATCAAGGTACATGAACGAAATGCCGCAGGCGACGCGCAAGTCCTGTTGGCGGATGATGATCTCTACATCATGCAGCGTTCGGGCGTAGGGGATCAATCCGGCCTGGTATTCGTACTGAATAACCGCGGAAGCTGGAATGGCAGCCGGATTCAGACGCGATGGAGCAATAAACGTTTCATTCCCGTAGCTTGGTACGGGCGAGATTTAGGCAAGCCGCAGGAAAAATGGACGGACGGCTCGGGCTGTGCGGATTTCTGGGCCGCGCCACGCGGCTATGCGGTGTATGTACCTGTTTGATACACAATATTTCTTGGCTTATACTAAATCCAAATTTCAAGGTAGTTTGAATAATAGGACAGCGCTTTGCTGTTCACAATACCGTAGTCCGCAGTCCTTGACAAAACGCGGGAAACGTTGGTAAAATAGAGTTCGTGTCAGCGGCTTTTTTAGACGTGTCACGATGTGCTCATAGCTCAGCTGGATAGAGCAACGGCCTTCTAAGCCGTCGGTCCGGGGTTCGAATCCCTGTGAGCACGTTTGCGGTGGTTGTGGCGAAGTGGTTAACGCACCGGATTGTGGCTCCGGCACTCGGGGGTTCAAGTCCCCTCAATCACCCTTAGCCCAGGTCTTGGTCCACAAAAGCATTGACAGATTTGGGGTGTAGCCAAGTGGTAAGGCACGGGACTTTGACTCCCGCATGCGAAGGTTCAATCCCTTCCACCCCAGCTTTTTGTTGCCGGTGTTTTGCGGGCGTGGCGGAATTGGCAGACGCGCTGGACTTAGGATCCAGTGGATCTATCCATGCAGGTTCAAGTCCTGTCGCCCGCATTGAATAGTAAAACCTGACAACATATACGATTGTTGGGTTTTCTATATAGAGGATGCAACGCGTCTTGAAGAGAATCGCACAGGAAAGCAACGCTTAGGAGAGATCTACGCATGAAAATGGGCAATTTTAGAAGTTTATTTTCCAGCAAGAGTACGGTTTCGCGTTTCGAACTACAGACCTATACCGAGGATAGCCCCCATGCCGAAATCTACATCCCGGAACAGTTTGAAAGCACAGTCTTAAAGCATATCATATGTAATAATACAGCGAGAACCGTATCCAATTTTCAGTACCCGCTATTATTGGGGATCCAAGGACCCTATGGCTATGGCAAGACATTTATGGTCAAGCAGATTTGCAGAAAAAACCATATTTTGTTATCCACATTATCTTCTTCCGAACTAAGCGGCGGATATGAAGGGGATTCCAAAAAACATCTCAAGAGCGAATATGAAAAAATCTGCTTTGCGGTCGCAAACAGTAATTCCTGCGGCGCCATGCTGATCGACGATTTTCACTTGACGATCGCCACGGAAGAGAACGTGGGAAAAACCGTGAATTCCAATTTGCTGGCCTCGTATTTAATGAATCTGTGTGATAACCCGGAAGTCGACAATATCCGGGTCCCGATTATCATGACGGGCAACAATTACAGACGTGTGTATCCGGCTTTGCTGAGAGACGGCAGAATGGACATCCTCACCTGGAGCCCGACCATCGAAGATATTACCCCGATTATTCAGCAAATCTTTCATGCTAAATTTAAGGGCATCGACGACGCCGTGATCCTGAGCATGATACGACAATATGCAGACATGAACCTGGCTTTTTTTGAACAAGTATCGCAAGACCTGATGAATAGTACCATCGTGCAGACAATTGGGGAATTCAAAGATAATAAAGGGGCTATGACCATAGAGGAACTAAGTGATTCGGTTAAAAAGTCCCTGCCTTCTATTGAATTAACCGAAGAGCGTTTACTGGACGTCTGCCGAATCAGGAAAGAGGCCATACTGATTGATTTTGAAAGTCAAGCGAAAATCAGAATATAGACAGGTTTTTTTACGAAGAAGTATGGTATACTAAAGAAAAAACATAACAAAACGTACGCGTTTTAAGGATAGTGAAACATGTGCGAAAAGGCTGGTAGTGATTCGTACGCGAACGACAGTCGGCGCAGCCGTGAATATAAGGAACTGATAGAAGAAAAACTCAATCTAGTGGTACAGGCTTCCCAAATCGGGTTGTGGGATATGGATATAGTTAAGGATGCGCAGTTTGGTGTGTCCTATATTGTTACGTGGTCGGACGAGTATAGACAAATACTGGGATATGAAGACCGGAACGATTTCCCTGACGCCTTAGCCAGTTGGCGCGACAGGCTGCATCCCGATGATAAAGACAAGGTCATGCAGGCTTTGGATTCGTATTTGCTTGATCAGACAGGCATGGTCCGCTATGACGTCGAGTACCGGTTTCTCAAGAAAAATGGCGAATATGCGTATTATCATGACTTCTGCAAAAGAATGCCGGATAAGAGCGGCGGCAGCGCCCACATCGTAGGCGCCTTAACGGAAACCACCGGGCAACGGCGTCAGGGACAGCTTCTGCAAGCGCTCAATAACGCGGTCGCTTCGCTGCTCACCACAGACGACGAGGCGCTCTTCGAAACCGTACTCATGCAATGTATGGCGGCAATCGGGGATTGTCTTGCCGCGGACCGCGTTCAGTTATGGCGAAACGAAATGCAGGACATGGTCTTTTGCTTTGTCCATCAGTATGAGTGGCTTTCCGAATACGGCCAGCTGTTTGGACCTTGCGCCGTTGGTCTGAACTTCCCCTATACGACGATACCGGAATGGGAAACTACGCTTTCGCGCAACGATTGTATAAACGGTCCCGTATCCAAGCTTTCGCAAGCGAACCAGATATTTTTAGCCCCCTATGGCATGAAATCGATCGTCGTGATCCCTCTTTTCTTTCACGAGAACTTCTGGGGCTTCTTCAGTATAGACGATTGTAGAATTGAACGCTCTTTTTCCGAGCAGGAGATCGATATCCTGCGTTCCGCGGGCCTGATGATGGTCAGCGCTTTTGATCGCGTCAAGCAAACAGCCGTGATTAACGAAATTCATCAGCGTACACGGATTATGCTGGATGCGACGCCGCTGTGTTGCACCCTGTTTGATACGGATATTCACTGTATAGACTGTAATGATGAAGCGGTCAAGCTGTTCCAGCTTAAAGACAAACAAGAGTATCTGGAGCGTTTCTTCGATCTCTTTCCCGAATATCAGCACGATGGGCAGCGATCCAAGGAGAAAGCCCGGGCGGCGATCAAGGATGTCTTCCAGACCGGCAGGTTCTTCAGCGAATGGATGCACAGGTTGCCGGATGGCACGCCCGTACCTGTCGAAGTCACCCTTGTCCGGGTGCGCGACGGCGACAGCTATGTCGTCGCGGGATTCACCCGTGACTTGCGGGAACACAACCGGATGATGAAAGATATCGAGCAGCGCGACGTCTTGTTCAGCGCGGTCAATAACGCGACGACTTACCTGCTTCAAGCGGAAGTCGACGAGTTTGAAAGCGCCCTGTGGAGCAGCATGGGTATGATGGCCTATGCCGTAGACGCCGACCGCGTGCGCCTTTGGAGAAACCATGAAGAAAACGGGGAACTGTATTGCACGCAGATGTATGAATGGTCGGAGGGCGCCGAACCGACGCAGAATACCTCGGTTTCTTTGGAGGTGTCTTATCGCCAGGATCTGCCCGGCTGGGAAGAGAGCCTTTCCCGCGGGCAATGTATCAATGAAATCGTCAGCAAAATGCCTTCGGAGGAAGGAAGCCGTTTTGCCGAACAGGGGATTTTGTCCCTGCTAATCGTGCCGGTGTTTCTGCGGGATACGTTCTGGGGCTTTGTCGGCTTTAATGATTGCCATCAGGAAAGGCTGTTCACGAAAAATGAGGAATCCATTCTGTGGAACGGCAGTTTATTGATCACCAATGCACTGTTGCGCAATGAGATGACCCAGGAGCTTGCTTCGGCTTTGGAAAAGGCGCGAGCGGCCAGCGAAGCGAAAGGCTCCTTCCTTTCCAACATGAGTCATGAGATCAGAACGCCACTTAACGCGATCGTGGGAATGACCATGATCGGCAAATCCGCTTCCAACACGGAAAGAAAGGATTATGCTTTTGAGAAGATCGAAGAGGCTTCCTCCCATCTTCTCGGCGTCATCAACGATATCCTCGATATGTCAAAAATTGAGGCAAATAAACTGGAGCTATCCTTTGCGGAATTCAACTTTGAAAAAATGCTGCAGAATGTGGTCAACATTATCGGCTTTCGCATAAACGAAAAATCACAAAAGCTCACGGTGAATCTCGATCCCAACATACCGGAAAGGTTCTTGGGGGATGATCAGCGACTGTCACAGGTGCTGACCAACCTGCTATCCAACGCGATAAAGTTTACGCCTGAGTCCGGCGCCATTACGATGAATCTTCACCTGAAAGGCGAGGAAAACGGACTCTGCCTCCTGGAGATCACGGTTGTCGATACCGGTATCGGGATAAGCCCGGATCAGCAGCAGCGCCTGTTCAGCTCATTCGAGCAGGCGGAGAGCAGCACCTCTCGCAAGTATGGAGGCACAGGGCTGGGTCTCGCCATCTCCAAGCGCATTGTCGAACTGATGCAGGGAGACTTGTGGGTGAACTCCGAGTTGGGCAAAGGCTCGACCTTTGGCTTTACTGTCAAGCTGAACCGCGTCTCGAACAGCGACTCGGCCTTGACCGCCGATTCCCGCTTACAGAATATCCGTATGCTGGTGGTGGACGCCGATACGGAGGAATTGGACTATTTCAAAAGCCTCACGCAGAAAATGAGTTTATCCTGTGACACTGCTTTGACGGGAGAGGAGGCTCTCGCCTTGCTGCGCGAAGAGGAACCCTACGACATTTACTTTGTGGATTGGCAAATGGCGGACATGGACGCCATCGAGCTGGCCGCCGCTATACGAGCGCGCGGGGTAAACGAACCTGTGCTTGCCATGATTTCCGCTTATGAATGGATTGCGGTGGAGCAGGCTGCCATAGCAGCCGGTATTGACGGCTATCTGGCCAAACCCATTTTTCCTTCCAGTGTAATGGAGTGCCTGGTCAACCATATCAGCGCAAAGATCCTGTCCTCCTCCGTCATGCCGGAGGCCGAGCAAACCGAAACCTATGACGGTTTTCGTATTCTGCTGGCAGACGATGTAGAAATCAATCGGGAAATCGTTCAGGCGCTGCTTGAACCGACACACATTCAAATTGAATATGCGGCTAACGGCGTGGAAGTATTGCAGCTTTATCGTCTCTCTCCCACGAGCTACGATATGATTTTTATGGATATTCAAATGCCGGAAATGGATGGCTATGAAGCGACGCAGCTCATCCGGGCTTCCGGTTTGCCGAATGCCGCCGATATTCCCATCGTCGCTATGACAGCCAATGTTTTCAAAGAAGACATTGAACGATGCCTTGCTTCCGGGATGAACGACCATATCGGAAAACCGATCGACTATGTTGAACTGATGAAGAAATTGAAACGTTACCTGAAGGGTTAGCCATCGGTTAGCATAAGACTTGATTCAACGGCGGGGACAGCTAAGGCTGTGTCCGTTTTTTCATTTTAAATCCCTGTTATGTGGAAATATTAGCCAGCATTAATCGCAAAATACACCTATTTTTCAAATTTTTAATAAAATATGATTAAAGCTTGACAAATGAACGCACGTTAGTTAGTATATTAACAAACGGTCGTTTGGATGCAGCATGTAAATTATGGAAACCTTGTTGTCTGCTCCCTGTTTCGTCTAGATTGTATGGATTTGAATAGCTCGTTGAAAGGAGGCGTATGGAATATGAATCGTATAATCAGCATGGATGAGTATATTTGTAATCAAAACAGCGCCTACCTGGAACGCCCGCGTATTCAAAAACTCCTGGAAGAGGCGATGCAGTACAAGATGGTCGCGGTCTACGCCGGAGCCGGTTACGGCAAAACGCGTGAGGTGTATTCATACCTGCAGGAACACGACGCCGACACCACATGGATACAGCTTACAGAGCGGGACAATGTAGAATCGAGTTTCTGGGAAAAGTATACCCATATGATCTCCCTTACCTGGCCGGATGTGGGCGAGCAGCTCATGAAGATCGGCTTCCCGGATTCGGAGGCTGCCTTTGCCAAATATGATGCGTTACGAAGCAGCACATTGAATATCAAGGATAAGTTTTTTCTCGTCTATGACGACTTTCATTTGCTTCATAACCCCGCGGTGCTTCGATTCTTCGAGAGATCTACCACGCGCATGCCTTATAGCGGGACAGTGATCCTGATCTCCCGCACGATGCCGGAGATTAACCTGATTAGCCTGCTCATGAGCGAACGCAGTTACACCATTCATGAAGATGTATTATGCTTTACCGAAGATGAAATCGCCCAATATTTCAGCCAACTCGCCGTTCCTGTCAACAGGCAGGATATTCGGGATATTTACGAGGACACCCATGGCTGGGCCTTCGCGATTAATTTGATCAGACGCTCGTTGGGCAAAGACGGAAAATATGAGAGATATGCTCTCGAAGCGATGAAAGACAATATCTTTAAGCTTGTCGAATCGGAGGTATCCCAGTCTGTATCAGAACCGCTGTGGCGCTTTCTGCTTCGCCTTTCGCTGGTGGATAACTATGCGGCCAGTATGGTCAGGGCCCTGTCGGACGACGAAAGGCTCATCCAGGAAATAGGGAGCCTCAACGCCTATATCCGTTACGACTATTATCAGGGCGCCTATATGATTCATCATCTCTTTTTGGAGTACCTGAGGCAGCATCAGGACCAACTGTCAGAAGAAGAGAAACGCGACACCTATAACAAGGCGGCGGAATGGTGTCAGACCAACAACTACCAGACAGACGCGCTTTCGTACTATGAGAAGGCAAAGAATTGGGATGCGATTATGACAATCGTATATTCGATGAACTTCCCCGTGCCCGAGGATACTGCGAACTACATACAGGATATACTCGATCATGCCAAGGATAGCGTAATCGTACAAAACTTCATGTATCCCACGGTTATGCTGAAATTGAAAATGAGCTTGGGTTTGCTGGATGAAGCGTCTGCACTGGCGGAACACTTTACAGGCGTCTATGGGGCGATGCCCGAGTCCCGGAAGAAAAATGACGCCCTCTCTAAAATGTACGGCACATGGGCAGTGTTGCAGATGATTAAGAGCACGTATACCGACGTCTACGATTTTGACGCGTATTTTCAAAAGCAGCGGGAATTCTTCGACAAAGGTTCGCAAGATACCGCCGGTCCGATAACCAATCTGATGATCACCTCTTACGCCTTGCTGGTAGGAACAAATCGCGCCGGCGCGCCGGAGGAGTATATCGAGGCGATATCCCGGTCGATCCCCCATACGGCGTACATGCAAAACAACAGCTTTTATGGCTTTGATGATCTGGCGCGGGGAGAATTGTTCTTTTTCAAGCGTGAGCTAAACAGCGCGGAACAGTACCTAAAGCAGGCTTTAGACAAAGCGCGTTCAAAAAACCAATACGAAGTACAGAACCGTTCGATGTTGTATCTGATGATGGTCGCCTTTTCCCGCGGAGACATTCAGGCGGCGACCGGCTTGCTGCAACAGATCGAAAGCCTGCTGGACGTGAAAGACTATTCTGCCCGTTATGAAGCTGCGGATATCGCGCGAGGTCACTACTATCTGGCCCTTGGCCAACCTGAGGAAGCGCCCGACTGGCTGAAGTCCGATTTCTCGCCCTATACCCATCCCGCTTTTTTGGAGAATTACGCAAACCGCCTCAAGGCGCAGTATCGCTATGTAACACGACAGTATAACGAGTTGCTTGCTTTTTTAACAAATGTCCAGGAGAAACAATCGCTTTTGATCGGCAGGATTGGCTTCAAAGTACTGGAAGCACTTTCCTTGTATCAGCTTAAGCGGCGGGAGCAGGCAATCGCGACGCTTACGGAAGCCTATGATATGGCGGCCCCGAACGGGATTATCGTCCCCTTTACACAGCATTCGAAAGATATGCGCACACTTTCCGCAGCCGCCATGAAGGAGGAAACTTGCCCTATACCAAGAGCGTGGCTGGAAAATATCAACCGTAAGTCTTCGGCCTACGCGAAACGGCAAGCGAATATGAATGCGGAAAGCAAGAACGCTGCCCACAGAAATGATGAAATATCCCTGACAAAACGGGAAATGGATGTGATTAACGACCTGTCTCAAGGATTGACCCGTTCAGAGATAGCAGCAAGTCTCAATATTTCGGTAAACACAGTCAAAATGATGACCAACTCCATTTATGAAAAACTGAATGTAGCCAGCTTGCCCGAAGCCATACGCGTGGCTGTAGCGCGTAAGATCGTCTGACGCTGTAGTATCGGCAAATCCCGAGGCTGATTCATTTGGCCTCTTTACATAAATGCTCTTCTTATCGGATAGCAAGCGCTTTGCTTCATTCCTTAAGAAGAGCATTATTTTTATTAAAAAGGTGGTTATATGCTTGAAAATATGGCTAAGAACAATCTACTAACAGACGAAGACCTGTTGAAGGAAAACATGAGCTTGCAATGGCAGTTGCTCAATCTGGAATCCGCGCTCCAGCGCAGTATGGCGATGCTGGCTGCCAGAGCGTCGGCCAACGCCATGCTGGAGTACGAGCAGAAAAAAATGGAACGGTACATGCGTCTGCTGCTGGAAAACAGCGCCGACATGATCCTGCTGTTTGACCAGTACGGCCGGTTTACTTATGTGGGGAAAGCCTTACTAAAAGCGTCAGGGATCAGCGATCCTGACCAGGTCAGCGGCAGGCGGTTCAGTGATGTGTTCAGGCGATTGGCGTCCCCGGCCTGGGTCGAGTTTATGCAGGCGAATTACGATCTTGCTTTGGAAAAGGGAAAGACGGTAAGCGTTACTTCGTCCGTTGACCTTTCCGGCGGGGACGAGCCTAAGGAGTATGATATCCAGATCACGCCGATGATGGACGAGGACGGATGCCTGGAAGCGTCAATGATGCTCTTTCACGATATGACCGACATTATCAGGGCGAAGGAACAGGCAGAGAGCGCCAATCTGGCAAAGAGCCAGTTTCTGGCGATGATGAGCCATGAAATGCGTACGCCGATGAACGCGGTCCTTGGTATGACTTCCCTCGGAAAAGCGGTGACGGACAGGGAGCGAATGCTGTATTGCTTCGCTAAAATTGAAGACGCATCCCGGCATTTGCTTGGCGTGATCAACGATATCCTGGATATCTCGATCCTCGAAGCGAAAAGATTCGAACTCATTCCTGTAGAATTTGATTTTAAAAACATGCTGCAAAGAGCCGTAAACCTTGCCCATTTTCTTGTAGAGGAAAAGCAACAAAAGCTTTCCACGTATATCGACAACGCGATCCCAGCCATGTTGATCGGCGACAAGCAACGACTGACGCAGGTGATTACCCATTTATTGGGAAATGCTGTAAAGTTCACGCCGGATAAAGGAACGATCTGCCTTATGGCGCGGATGCGGAACAAGGAAAAGGACGTCTGTACACTGGAAATCATTGTCGCTGATTCGGGGATCGGCATCAGCACGGAGCAGCAGGCGCAGTTATTCCGTTCCTTTCACCAGGCGGAGAGCAATACAGTGCGTAAATACGGTGGTACAGGCCTGGGCTTGTCCATATCCAGAAGCATCGTAGAAATGATGGGGGGTTCCATTCGGGTCAGTTCCGCCCTTGGAAAGGGTTCCTCCTTTTCCTTTACCGTACAAATGCGGTTTCATGAAGAACCAAAACGGGAGCAGGCTCTGCGAAGCCATAGCCGGGAGCCTGTACAAAGCCTTATAGCGGATGACGGCGCCGATTACTTTGGCGGGCAGCGGATCCTGTTGGCGGAGGATGTAGCGATCAATCGGGAGATCGTTCTGGCGCTGTTGGAGCCGACAGGCTTGCAGATCGATTGCGCGGAAAACGGCAGCGAAGCCATACGCATGTTCAGCGAAGCGCCCGAGCAATACGAGATGATCTTTATGGACGTGCAAATGCCGGAAATAGACGGCTACCAAGCGACGCGCAGCATCCGGGCACTAAATCTGCCCAAGGCAAAAAGCATTCCCATCATCGCCATGACCGCCAACGCCTATCGGGAAGATGTGGAAAAGTGCCTGGAAGCCGGTATGAACGGCCATATCGGCAAACCTTTGGATTTCGAGGAAGTGCTCCGCCAAGTCAAGCTGTATCTGCTGCCATCGAAATAGAATTGGATGATTTCCTTTATATCCTCTGTGTTCATGCTCTTCCTCCCTTAAGAATTCTTCATTATCACGCTGTCAAACAATTCCGAGACGTCTTCGCAGTAGTCGCAGCAGTCTTCCAGCGAAGCAATGATCCGCGTCCATACCACAACTTG
The DNA here is from genome assembly GCA_009777025.1 of Clostridiales bacterium. Classification (GTDB taxonomy): domain Bacteria; phylum Bacillota; class Peptococcia; order DRI-13; family UBA5745; genus WRMS01. The sequence goes on from WRMS01000037.1 coordinate 17,472, forward strand.
CCTTTCCGAGAAATCCGACGTAAATATTTTTCGGATGGCTTCATTATACAGCTTGTCGCCCTCGCTTTCGAGCCTGTTGGTGAGGATGATGCTGTCCCGGATCGTGGAGGATTTCCGGAAATTGTGGAACTCTATGGCGATGCGCCGGACGCTATCGCAGCACAGGACGATATGCTGGGAGAAACCCAGGCATTCGGGCAGCAAGGCCTGCACATTGTAGAGATAGAAATGGTGTAAGATTTCGTCAATACTATCGACGATATCATCGATCTTTGAAGTGAGTTCAATGATATCCTCCCTTTCGATAGGGGGCAGGAATTCTTTCGCCAGATAGGTCATAATCTCATGGCGCTTTTCATCCGCCGTGTGTTCGAGACGGCGCATGATTTCAATCTTCTCCAGCAGCGTAGCCGGGTCAAAGGTCTGAATTGCCTCGACCAGATACTTCGAGGCTTCGCAGGCGAATTCCGTCATCTGCACCAGGGCGTCGAAATAGTTATATTTGTGACTTGCCATAAGGCGATCCTCCTGTTTTTTCGTGATAGGATAAATAGATTATAGAAACAGCATAATAAACAGTTTTGCCATGCCGAATCCGATAATTCCGCAGCCGGGGAAGGTCAGCAACCAGGCCATAACAATTTCCCGAACCTGACCCCAATTGACGGCGGATAGCCTTTTCGAAGCGCCGACGCCAATGATGGCCATCGCTTTCATATGGGAAGTGCTGACGGGGATACCGAATAAAGAGGTGATAAACAGGCTGATGGAGGAGGCGAAATCAGCGGAAAATCCTTGATATTTCTCCAGCTTCACCATATTCATACCGATGGTTTTGATAATTTTATAGCCGCCGATAGAAGTGCCAAGGGCCATCACGGCGGAGCAGGAAAGCATCATCCAGATAGGGATCTGAAAGGATTCTACATTCGCTTCCCCCATGGAAAGAAACATGCCGAGCATAAAAACGCCCATAAATTTCTGACCATCCTGGGCGCCATGCATAAACGCCGTGCCGGCTGCCCCTGCAATTTGCGCGTAACGAAAGAAAGTATTGGTTTTCCTGCGGTTTTTGTTCGCGCTGAGTAGGACGACGATTTTGTTCGTCAGCCAGCCCGAGCCGGCGCCGAAAAAGGTCGACATCACTAAGCCGTAAATCACCTTGATCCATTCCCCGCCGTTGATCCCGCTGAGTCCGCCTTGCAGCGCGATCGCCGCACCGGACAAACCGGCGATAAGGGCATGGCTTTCGCTTGTGTTAATGCCGAAGAACCATGCAGCGACAGCCCAGACGACAATGGACACAAGGGCGGCAAGTAAAGCGATCAGCGCCGACTGGGGATCGCCGCCGAAGTTCACCATAT
>WRMS01000038.1 GCA_009777025.1 Clostridiales bacterium
AGATTTCTCGGTTTTGGCATCAAACAGCTGCATCTTCTCCATATTGAACGCTACCTTGACGTTGTCCCCCGCGCATGAATGGGTCGACGGCGCCCTCGCGATCAACTGGAAATCACCGTATTTCAAATATAGATAGACCTCGTTCCCCATCAACTCGACGACGTCGACCGTCACCCCAACGACAGGTTTGCCTGGCGCATCCGCGTTAGCCCCAGCTTCGCTTATGTCCTCCGGCCGTATGCCAAACTTGACGTCCGACCCGATATACTCCCGCAGGCTGTCGTCGATTTTGGAGGCGGGCACATAGAGCTTGTCACTGTTAATCAGGAGGTATAGCCCCTTATCGTCAGTGTCCAACTTCGCATCCATAAAGTTCATCTGGGGGCTTCCGATAAACCCGGCGACAAACATATTGCAAGGTGTGTCGTACAGGTTTTGCGGGGCGTCGACCTGTTGGATAAAGCCTTTGTTTAACGCCACGATCCTGTCGCCCATCGTCATGGCTTCGGTCTGGTCGTGGGTCACATAGATAAACGTTGTTTCAAGCCGCTGATGCAGCTTGATCAGCTCTGTCCGCATCGAGGCCCGCAGCTTGGCGTCCAGGTTGGAAAGGGGTTCGTCGAGGAGGAAGACCGCCGGATTCCTTACCATCGCCCGCCCCAGCGCCACCCTCTGCCGCTCACCGCCCGACAACGCCTTTGGCTTTCTGGTCAACAGGTGCTCTATGTCGAGTATCTTCGCGGCTTCATGGACCCGGTCGTTTATCTGGGGCTTCGGTATCCTGCGAAGCTCAAGACCGAAGGCCATGTTCTTATAAACGGTCATATGCGGATAGAGCGCGTAGTTTTGAAACACCATCGCGATGTCCCGGTCTTTGGGCGGCAGATTGTTTACAAACCGGTCCCCGATGTATATCTCGCCCGAGGATATCTCCTCCAGCCCGGCTATCATCCTGAGAGTAGTCGATTTTCCGCAGCCGGAGGGACCGACCAGCACTATAAATTCCTTATCTTGGATCTCCAGGTTGCAATCTTCGACCGCTGTTACGTCTCCGGGGAAAACCTTTGTGACGTTTCGCAAGGATATGCTTGCCATGTAACACCCCGATTACTGTATATTTCTCATGGCCGTTAATACGAATAGATTATATATCACAACTTACGTGTCCACAAGTTTTTTCAGGCGCGATATTTATATTTATATACAAATATTTTACAGTGAAATCATGTCAGGAATCAGCGAAAAGCTGTTGTAACCTTCTTGTCATATTTTACCGCATTACTCCTTGACATCGAAAAAATACTGTGCAATACTTTGACTGAAACTACAAAGAAGCTACAGCCTCAGGTGTTGAGGACGCCTATCCGCGAACTAAATCAATTGTTTCGGGTCTTTGACACTTAAATAGAGAAAAATATTACCTAAAGCCTTGCAGGGCTTTATTTTTTTTGTCAAATTTTCGTTTTATATATTGCGTAATATATCGTAATATGTTATAATATAAGGGAAAGAAGGTGACCTTTATGCGGCTGTCAATATCCAAATCCAAGAACTCCATTTCCCTCTACATGATCAAATCTATCTACGAAAACGGGAGCCACACTTCTAAGGTCGTCGAGAAGCTCGGCACCGTAGCCGAGCTGGAAAAAAAGCTGAAGGGCAAGGACCCCATCGAATGGGCAAAAGAATATGTCGCTGAAAAAACAAAGGAGGAAAAAGAGCAGAAACGGGAGATCTTGATCAAGTATTCGCCCGTGAAGCAGATCACCAAAGGCAAGCAGCGTTCCTTCAACGGCGGCTACCTTTTCCTCCAACGCATCTACCACGCCCTCGGGCTGGACAAAATCTGCGCGATGATCAAGAAAAAATACAAATTCGAGTATGACCTCAACTCCATCCTCTCCCGACTTTTGTATGCGAGGATCATCTACCCAGCCTCGAAACTCGCGACGTTCAAACTCTCCAAGAGATTCATCGAGCAGCCAAAGTTTGACCTCCAGCACATCTATAGGGCGCTCAGCGTCCTCGCGAAAGAAACAGATTTGATCCAAGCGGAACTGTACAAGCGCTCCTTGGGGCTGTCGGCGCGAAACACAGGCGTCCTCTACTACGATTGCACAAACTACTTCTTCGAGATTGAACAGGATGAGGGGCTGAAGCAGTACACGTCGAACGCGAAAGACCACAAGCCCAACCCCGTAGTCCAGATGGGGCTGTTCTTGGATGGCGATGGTATTCCCCTGGCTTTCAACATCACGGACGGAAGCAGGAATGAACAGATCACTCTACGCCCCTTGGAGCAACAAATCCTCAGGGACTTTGAACTTTCAAAATTTGTCGTATGCACTGACGCAGGCCTTTCCTCCCATGCGAACAGGCTGTTCAACAGCATAGGCGAGCGCTCTTTCGTCACCACCCAATCTGTCAAGAAGCTCGAGAATTACCTGAAGGGTTGGGCGCTGTACTGCGAAGGGTGGAAACTCCCCGGCGCCGATGAAAGTTATGACATCAGCGGCTTCTTCAAAGCCGAAGGCGAAAAGGGCTATTTGGATCCAAACGTTTTCTGGAACAAAACGTTTTACAAAGAGCGCAACATAAAAGTGAAGGACTTGGAACAAAGGCTCATTGTGACCTTCTCCCTGAAGTACAGGGCCTACCAGAGGAAAATACGAGCCGGGCAGGTCAGGCGCGCGCAAAAGCTCATCGACAAGGGCCCGGGTAAATTGAAAAAGCCAAAACAAAATGACTACAAGCGTTTCATCGTCAAAACGAGCATAGGCGAGGACGGCAAAAAGGCCAAAAAAACAATCCTTAGCCTTGATAAGGATCTGATCGCCAAAGAAGAGATATACGACGGCTATTATGCTGTGTGCACAAATCTGAAAGATGATGTAATGGAGATCATCAAGATCAACAGAGGACGTTGGGAGATCGAAGAGTCTTTCCGGATCATGAAGCACGAATTCAAGGCGAGGCCGGTACACATGCAAAGGGACGATAGGATTACGGCCCACTTTGCCACCTGCTTCATTTCCCTGATGCTGTTTCGGTATCTGGAAAAACTTCTGGGGGAGGAGTATACCTGTGAAGAGATCCTTGACACGCTGAGGGGCATGGACTTCCTCAGGGCCGAAGGGGAGGGGTACATCCCTACGTATATGAGGACAGACCTTACTGACGCACTGCATGCTATCCTTGATGGTGCGCGGATCGACTATGAGATCGTGACGGATAGGCAAATGAAGGAAGCATGCAAAAAAACAAAGCAGAAGTGACAGTACGCACGTTTTGAAAAGGCCAGAAATCCCTTATATAGCAAGGACTTTTCTGGCCTTATATTCGTCAAGTGTCAAAGACGGGAGTATAGCATTCATAGAGCTTAGGTTACCGTTTATACACAAATTCTCAAAAGAAACGCAACCGAGGCGGGCGGCTGTTGCTGCAAACCCCGGTTGCGCGTGTTTGTTTGGACAGAAATGGCGGATCTACCTAATGTACATCTTTTCGGGGTCGATCTTTTCCCGCAGCAGGAGGAGCTCTTCTTCGGTCGGTTCGTCCGTCACGGGACAATCCTTCGGGATGAATATGTCGAAGCCTGTATTTTCCCTGACTGTTTCGGCAGTGACGCCCGGATGGATGGATCGGACCTCCAGTTCTCCGGATTCCGCATGGGTCTCCATCACACAGAGATTGCTAAAAACCGTTACGCCGCCGGTCGGCCGGAGTCCCTTCTCCACCCGGCTGGCGCCGCCTTTATAGCGTCCGACGGAAGTAATAAACTCGACCTTCTCCGTGATTTTGCGCTTCTCGTGCTTCATGATGACGAAAACATTCTGGGCAAGGGAAGCAATATCCCCGGCCCCGCCGCTTCCGGTGAAATGCCTTGTGCCGACTTCGGTGGTAGCCTGCGTGGAATTGAGATTGCCGTAGCGGTCGACTTCAAGGGTGCCCAGGAAGCCGATGTCCACGAGGCCTTTCTGCATCATTTCACCCAAGGTCCCAATGCTTCCCGTGAAGTATTCGCAGCGGTACCAGAGGCGGGGATCCGCCAGGCCGACGCCGGGCATGGGCTCAGGCTTATAAACGCCCAGTTCCATCATAATCTTCACGCCGGGGGCATGGGTAGCCATTGCCAGCCGGGAGGCGATCTGCGGCAATCCGACCCCCACAAATACAGTATGGTTGCTGGTCAGCCGTCTGGAGGCGGTAACGGCCATTAGCTCATTGGTCGTGTAGGTAAGACTCATTGGCTGTCCTCCTTCCAGGCATATCCGTATGCGGGATCCGCCGCCAAATCTCTCAGCTTCTGATAACCGCCCATCTTTTCGATCATGCCGAAGTGATCCTTTGTACCTGTAATGTATTCGCTGACGAAGGCGTCGAACGTATCCTGCTTCTGATTCGCCTTTGCATACTTCGTCAGCATTTCCGCGTCATGATCGTATACTTTATACGTCGAGCCGGGATAGCCCCCTGCCGGCACGATCGCGGCGGCATAGGTATAGATCCCGGGAATGGTTACTTTCTCCGGGTTCCGTTTGACATATTCGTTTGACACCAGCTTTTCCGCCGTGACGATCAGCTTCTTGCCGGCTTTCGCCAGTTCAAGATCCCAAACCGGCCCCTCGATCACCACATTGCCTTCCGTATCCACCGCCTGCGCGTGGATGACGCTGTAAGCCGGTTGAAGTTTGGCGAGGAACATGTACGGCTCGCCGTCAAAAGGCGAAATGCCGATCTGCAGCGCGTCCGTATCGTCCTTCAAAATCTTTTCATACATATCGGTTCCGATCAGGACCTTGGAGGGAATGAAAGGAACGTCCATGGCGCCGGCAAGCATACGCAGGCAAATCGACAGGGCGCTGTACTCTTTGATGACGACGGATTTGGTGACGATCGCCTCGTTTACCCGGTCCAACCTTCCGAAGCGATCAAGAGAACCGCCGCTGTAGGTGTAGGACTTTGCCGCGCCTGCGCCGACCAGCAGATCGGACTCCATATTTCCCATTACGCTAAATAGGTTGAGGTCTTTCTTGCCCTGACGGATGAGTTCCGAAGCAAAAGCAATTACACAGCGGGTGATGATAAAACCGCCAAGGGCGACCTCGGCGCCGTCCGGTATTTCACGGACTATATCGGCAAGTTCCCTGATTTTAGTCAAAGACAATCACCTCTCTACTTAGTCCGATGGCTTACCCGCCCTCATACTCCCGCTTCATAAGCGGCGAGACAAAGGGCGGAGCAGTAGCTTGCAGCCAATCGAGCTGCGGCAGTGGCCTTGCTCTCTTGGACAAGCCTTGCATGGCTGCTGTTCGCCAAATCAGAGATTTGGACAGCAACACAAAAGCCCCTGAATAAATTCGTCTAACGTGGGCTGCCGCCCACAACCCAAGCGAAGCGGCATCCCCTTGGCGGGGTCAGAACCCCACTGAATCAAGTCTCTTTTATAACGTCCGCCGTGCCCATCTTGCCAAGGCCGACGAGGCATACGTTACCGTCCCTTTCGATCGGCAGCAGTTCAGGACCAAGGCCGCTGACAAGCTCTTCCGCACGCATCAGCGCGTTGGCGATGGGGCAGCTAAGCGGCTGCTGATCGATCACTACGTTGACGAAAGTAGCTTGTTTATCCATGAACGCGTCGCGAACCTGGATAAACGCGCAATCCGTTACTTTCAGATTGATGGTGAACTCGTTTTCCGAGATCTCAATATTTGAGCAAAAGCCTTCTTTCTTCAGGAATTCTACAATCTCATTCTTGTCGGTTGGATCTTTCACATATTTCTTGATGAACTCTGTGCCGATCAAGGTAAGACGGTAGCGAGCGCCTTTACCACGTTCATTCCAAAACTCCTTTTGTATTTCGAAAATCAGGGAGTCTTTAAAATCGCCTAATACGCTCATTTTTTCTCCTCCTTCTGATAGTAAGCTTCGCCGTATTTCTCTGAATAGACGATGTCGGCGATGTCGTTGCGCGGCCTTGCGTTCGGGTAACGGCCTGAGGATTCGCCAATGGAGATAATGCTGATGGTTTTGTAGTCTTCGGGTATCCCAAAATACTCATTCAGTTTCAGTTCGTCGCGGATGTCGATACAGGGCGCTACCAGCCAGCAGGCGCCGAGACCGGCGGCCGTCACGGCGAGAAGGATGTGCTCGATCGCGGCGGAGGTGTCAAAAGGAAGGTCCCAAACTTCTTTTCTGCCGGTGATGATGACGACGACGTCGGGTTGGGATACGAAAGCCGATACTTCGCCGGACGTAAGCTTCGTGAAAGCCGACCTTCTCTTTTCCTCGTCTTCGAGGGTCTCAAAACGCTTTTGCATCTGCTTGCTTAAATATTCACCGGTAAAGCGGCGACCGCTTCCCCGCTTGGAAATCATGGAAAGGAATTCTTTATTCTTCTTGTCCCGCACCACGATGAACTTCCAAGGCTGCGCATTTTCACCGGAAGGGGCCCAACGGGCGCTTTCCAAAATCATTCGCAGATCTTCCTCAGATACGGGCGCATCCGTATAGTGCCGCACACTCCGGCGCAAGTCAACGATTTCCATGAATGCATCGGTAGCTTTCTTCACGTCCAGCTCGGCAAACGCGGTTCCTGGTCTTGGATCCATGAAACATTACCTCCTTCGTTTTATCGTGTTCTACCATTTGTTTTCAAATGGAGAATACCTAATCATTATATAGCAGCGCTTTGGAAAAGTAAAATAGTTTTGCGGGCGGGGGGCGAGGCCGCAAACGTTGTCGCAAGCCCTTTGAGGACATACAACCATGCCTCGGAGAGCATGCAGTCAGGCCCGAGCTGAGAATCAGGGCCGCTTGTCCCAACAGCAGTTTTTCGCCTTTCGTCCGCTCCCGCAGGGGCAGGGATCGTTGCGCCCGACGCCCTTCCACTTCGCCTGCATCTGTTCGCGAAGATCGTTCATGATCGTCAGGCGGGGCTGCTTCAGCTTGATTTGGGTGACGATGTATTCGATGACCGGCAGGGCGTGAGAGAAAAAACGCTCCAGCCCGGCGCAAAGATGGTTCAGGCCGGGTTCGCCGTCCTCTGTAAACCCAAATCTGTCTTTGGGGCAGCCGCCGTTGCAAAAAGAAAGATGCGGACATCTGTGGCATCGACCGGGCAGCGTATCGCGTTTTGCGTTGCCAAAATCCGCCTGAACGGCGCTTTCCGCCAGCTCAGACAGGCTGGCGTCCTGGATATCTCCTATCCTGTGCCGGGCTGTGACAAAGTGGTCGCAGGAGTAGACGCCCCCGTCCATTTCCACGATCAACACCCGTCCGCAGACAGGCGCCATCCAGCATAAGCCGGAGACGCCTCCCGTATAAGCCCGCGCCGTCTCGGCAAAGAGCTGGACGTCCAGTTTGCCCAGATCGTGAAGTACCCATTCATCAAATATCGTGCATAAGAAGTCGCCGTAACCCTCGCCGGAAACACTGTCCGGCGTAAGCTCCCCCTCGGGCGTCCTGCGTACAATGGGGATGAACTGTATCCAACCGGTGTTCAGTCCCCGTAGCGCCCGGTAGACTTCCAGGGGCTCTCTTGCGGAGGAGGCGGTCACCGTACAAAGAAGGTCCGGCCGGAGGCCGTACAGCAGCATGCGCCGGACCGCCCCGGACGCGGCGGCATAAGAACCGCGTCCGCCATGGTCTGTGCGGTACAGGTCATGGATCCACTGCGCGCCGTCTATGCTAAGGCCCACGTCAAAATCGGCTTCAGCCAAAAAGGCGCACCACTCGTCGTCCAGAAGGACGCCGTTTGTCTGGAGATTATTCCTGCAAGTTCGCCCTTTGGGCAGAAAGCGTTTTTGTAACGCAACCGCCTGACGGAAAAAATCCAGACCGGCAAGGGTCGGCTCGCCGCCGTGCCAGACAAAGCTAATCTCCTGATCAGGACTGGCTTTGATATATTGCCGGATATAGCGTTCCAGTGTCGTATCCGTCATCCGCTTTTGCCCGTTAGTCGGGGTGGAAGCATTCGTTTTCAGATAGTAACAGTAACTGCAGGCCAGGTTGCATTGCGAACCGACGGGTTTGGCCATAACGGAGAAAGATCGCGGACCCTCTGATTCTTCTTCCGGAATGCTTGTTTCTTGAGGAATGCTCGTTTCTTCCGGCATCAGGATAAGCCCCGCAGATGCTTCTCAAAGAACGCAAACGTTTTCCCCCAGGAGTCCATCGCCTGCACCGGGCGGTACGCATCCCGGTCGTAGTACCAGAAGCCGTGACCCGCGCCGTCATAGCGATGAAATTCATAGGTTTTGCCGTGCTTCTTTAACTCCGCCTCATGTTGGTTGACTTGTTCGGGGGAGGGGAACATATCCTCGTTTCCAAATATGCCCAGCAGCGGGCAGCTTAGCTGTGGCGTCAGGTCAATGGGCGCGACAGGGTTGGCCGGCGACAAATCTTCTTTCCCCATGATCACGCGCCCGCCCCAGCAGTCCACTGCCGCGTCGAGGCCTTCCAGCTTGCAGGCTGCCAGAAACGTATGGCGCCCCCCGGAGCACATGCCGATTACCCCGTTTTTGCCGCTTGCATAAGGAAGGGAGGTCAGATAGTTCAGGGCGCCTTCGCAGTCTCCCATTACACTATCGTCTGCAACGCCTCCCGCTTCCCGCGCTTTCGTCGCGATCTCCCCGGGAAGCCCATGGCCGAATCTCTCGTAGATGTTGGGGCAGATCGTCAGATAGCCATGATGGGTAAAGCGGCGGGCGACTTCAAAGTTTATTTCGTCCCATCCCGGCATATGCGGGATCAGGAGAATGCCCGGATAGGGGCCTTCGCCAAGGGGACGGGTAAAATAAGCGTGAATCCGGTCGCCATTGTACCCTTGCATTGTCACTGTTTCGGCCAGCATTCCTTTGTACGCGTCGGTTCGGTCTTGATTCCACATCTTCGTTATACCTCCTTTAATATAGTGTTTAATTTAATATGCAGATAAATAAAACACCTACGTCTTACACCATTATTCTAAAATAAGTATAACGGACTGTCAATCCGAAGTAGATAGAACTACATACATGAAAAAACATGGGAATCGATAATGCGGGGGGCAGATCAGCCTTGAGCTTTTCAAGCGCTTGGTGTAGAATAACTGTGGCGTCCTGAAAATAACAATAGAAATCAAAACAATGGGAGGGAACACTATGACAATGACTGAGCGGGAGAACCTGCTGCGCGTTGCCAATGGGCAGGAACCGGCATGGTTGCCCCGCAAGGGGATCGTACCCTATGCTGACGTAGATCCCGAGGAGCACAAACCTTGCTGCTTAGGCGCCATGCCAATGCTATTTCCGCCGAAAACGAACGCGAAAGGCGGCCGTATCGATATTTTTGGCGTGGAATATGAGGCTACGGACAGTACCGATGGCCTGCAGCTGCCGATGCCAAACCACTTTATACTGGACGACGTAACGAAATGGCGCGATGTGATTAAGGTTCCCAGCCTTGAGGGGATCGATTGGCGGGCTGTTGCGGAAAAATCCGTTGCGCATATCGACCGCAAGGAGAGTTGCGTCAGTATGGGAACGCATGTGGGCTATTTCCAGCATCTGATGAACTTCATGGGCTTTACCGAAGGCCTCATTGCCCTGCAGGAGGAGCCGGAAGAAGTGATGGAGCTTTATGCGTATCTGGCGGAGTTTTACGAGACGATCTCGAAGAAGCTCATCGAATACATTAAACCCGATTTCTATGGTATCACAGACGATACGGCCACTGCGCGCAGCCCCTTTATTTCCAATGAAATGTACAGGAAAATGATAAAGCCTTTCCATGCAAGCTTAGCGAAGATCGGCGTGGACCACGGCTGCTTTATCGAGATGCACAACTGCGGGCGCTGTGAAGACGTCATCGACGACTGGCGCGAATTCGGCGTGTCCTTCTGGAACCCTGCCCAGGTCATGAACGACCTTCCCGGCATTAAGAAGAAATATGGGAATAGCCTGGTGCTGAACGGCTGCTGGGATTCCTCCGGTCCTGCGGGATGGCCGGGCGCCAAAGAAGAGCTGGTCCGGCAGGCAGTACGCGACTGCATTGACGCGTATGCCCCAGGCGGCGGCTTCTGTTTCTGGGCTTCGCTATACGGCTCGAAGGATAACGAAAAACAAGCCAGGCAGCATGCGTTCTGGATCACGGACGAATACAACAAATATGGCAGAACGTTTTATCAGAAACAAGGTTGACGCGCAGGATACTATTCAGGAAAGGAATCTGATTTTCTATGATCATTATCGGAGAAAAACTAAACGGCTCGATCCCTTCCATGGGGAAAGCCATCGCCGCCAGAGACGAAGCCAGGATTAAGGATCTGGCGCGCAAGCAAACGGAAGCAGGCGCGAATTTCCTTGATGTTTGCGCGTCGGTGACGCCGGACGTTGAAGTCGAAACGCTCAAATGGATGCTCGACCTTGTGCAAGGGGAGGTCGATACCCCTATCTGTCTGGATAGCCCGAGCCCGGAGACGCTGGTTAAGGCGTTGCCTTTATGCAACAAGCCCGGTATCATAAACTCGATCTCCGGAGAGGGCAATAAGATCGACCTGATCTTCCCTTTGATCGCCGATACCAAATGGGGCTGCATTGCTTTGCTCTGCGATGACCGGGGCATCCCGCAATCCGTGGAGCAACGCATGGAAACCTTTGCGATGATTATGAAAAGAGCGGAGGAATTCCATATCGAGCCATCGAGGCTGTATATCGATCCTTTGGTCGTAACATTGTCCTCCAACGAATCCGCCCTTACCGCTTTTGCCGAATGTACCCGCCAGGTTAAGGCGCAGTATCCGGATATCCATATCACCAGCGGCGCGTCCAACGTGTCTTTCGGGCTTCCGGTCCGCAAGCTGATCAATATGTCTTTTATGATTCTCGCCATGGGCGCCGGCATGGACAGCGCCATTGTCGACCCCACCAACCGCGACATGCTGGGCATCATCTACGCTGCCAACGCGCTTCTGGAAAATGACGAATACTGTCTGGAATACATCGGCGCATACAGGGATGGCGTCATCGGCCCCCCTCTTGAGGAACGCAAGAAATAAGAAGATAATATGATAATAGGAGGTTGTTTCCATGTCAAAAATTCAGGAAATCGCTGCAGCCATCGAAGCCGGCAAATCCAAAATCATCGCTGAACTAGTACAAGCCGCCCTCGACGAGGGTATCGCACCGCTGGAAATTCTTAACGTTGGTATGATCGACGCCATGAGCGTGGTGGGGGACAAATTCCAGAAAGAAGAGATCTTTATCCCGGAAATGCTCGTCGCCGCCCGTGCGATGAAGAAGGGCGTCGAAGTGCTTCAGCCGCATTTAGGAGATGCGGGCGCCGCCACTGTTGGTAAGGCTGTCATCGGCACTGTTTCGGGCGACCTGCATGACATCGGAAAAAATCTTGTCTCCATGATGATCGAGAGCGCGGGCTTTGAGGTCAATGACCTGGGTGTGGACGTCTCCCTGGATAGGTTCATAGAAGCTGTCGAAGGGGATGAGAAGGTGAATGTCGTCGCGCTCTCCGCGCTTCTGACTACCACGATGCCCGCGATGAAGGAAACTGTCGCCGCCCTCAACGCGTCGAAAGCCAGGAGCCGGATCAAAATCATGGTTGGCGGAGCGCCCATCACCCCCGAATTCTGCAAGGAAATCGGCGCCGACGCCTATACGCCGGATGCTGCCTCCGCTGCACAGAAAGCGAAGGAACTGGCTACCGCTTGAACGAATCCTGGTTCTGTATAGGATTCGGACCCATGCTGAACAGTATAGGAAACCCGTTAAAGAACCTACACATCGGGTTTCCTATAGCGGCGCATCCAGGGAGTTCCCGGATGTAGTCATTCTTTGAGTATACACTGAGTTTAAAAGGACTGACCCCTTTACGAATCGCGAACGGCTTAATTCCCATACGCGGTACCGGAAAGGGGGCAGTCCTAAGCTTGTATTACTGCCTTGCTTCATGTATAATCAAAGATAAGCCGCGCCGATGGAACGGCGGCGCTCCAACCGGAACGATCATCTCGATACATAATACGAGGAGGGGTAAGAATGGTAATGACAGAACGCGAGAACCTGCTTCGGGTTGTCAACGGGCAGGAACCCGCCTGGGTACCACGGAAAGGGATCGTACCATACGCCGAGCTTGATCCGGAGAAGCATAAACCTTGCTGTGTGACGGTACGGAGTGAAATCTTCCCGCCGAGGGTAAACGACAAGGGCGGAAGAATCAATGAATTTGGCGTGGAGTATGAACCGACGGACAGCACCGACGGACAGCAGCTTCCCATGCCCAACAACTTTATACTCGACGACATTAGCAGATGGCGGGATGTGATCAAAGCGCCAAGCTTGGAAGGTATAGATTGGCGGGCAATCGCAGAAAAAGCGTTGGCTAAGGTCGACCGAAACGAGTCCTGTGTACAGTTTGGCGGGTCGTCCAATTTTTTCCAACAACTGGTTGGCTTTATGGGTTTCACCGAAGCCCTGGTCGCCCTCCAGGAAGAGCCTGAGGAAGTCATGGCCCTTCTCGAATATCTCTGTGTATATCAGGAAACCATCGCCCGGAACCTGATCGGCTATATTAAACCGGATTTCTACGGGATGAGCGACGACAACTCCACTGCCCGGAGCCCTTTTTTCTCTGTGGAAATGTATAGAAGGATATTTAAGCCCTTCCACGTCCGAATGGCAAAAATTGGAAACGAACTGGGCCTGCCCATCGACATGCACGACTGCGGGCGCTGCGAAGATCTTATCGAGGATTGGCGCGAATTCGGCGTCAAGATATGGAACCCTGCGCAGGTGATGAACGATCTCGTCGGAATCAAGAAGAAATATGGCAACGACCTGGTATTGACCGGTTGCTGGGATTCCTCCGGTCCTGCCGGCTGGCCGGATTCCTCAGAGGAGTTGGTTCGGCAGGCGGTACGCGACTGTATCGATACCTTTGCGCCGGGCGGCGGCTTCTGTTTCTGGGCCAGCGTATATGGCGCCAAAGGCGATGATGTGGCCAAACAGCACGCATTCTGGGTCACCGACGAATACAATAAGTACGGCAGGACTTTCTATCAAAGACAAGGTTAATTTGGTTTGAATTGATTAAGGGAAAGAAGGATTGGAGGGGGATACACATGACGATGACGGAACGTGAAAACCTGCTTCGGGTGATCAATGGACAGGAACCGGGTTGGGTGCCCCGCAAAGGCATAGTACCCTATGCGGATCTTGATCCAGAGCAGCATAAGCCCTGCTGTGTAGGCGTCATGCCGGAGCTTTTTCCGCCGAAAGTGAACGCGAAGGGCGGGCGGATCGACGTCTTTGGCGTTGAATACGAACCTACCGACAGCACAGACGGCATGCAATTGCCGCAGCCTAATAATTTTATCCTGGACGACATTACCAAGTGGAGAGACGTGATCAAGGCCCCGAGTCTCGAAGGGATCGACTGGCGGGCGATTGCCGAAAAATCAGTGGAGAGAGTGGACCGCAAGGAATCTTGCGTACAGTTCGGCGGATCTTCCGGCTTCTTTCAAACCTTGGTCAACTTTATGGGCTTTACCGAAGGCTTGATCGCCCTCCAGGAAGAGCCGGAGGAGTGCATGGCGCTCATCGATTATATCTGCGATTATCAGGAAACCATCGCCCGGAACCTGATCGGTTACATCAAACCGGATATCTACAGCATGGGCGATGACAACGCTACCGCCCGGAGCCCCTTTTTCTCTATAGATATGTACAGGGAAATATTCAAACCTTTCCACGTTCGTATGGCGAAGGTCGCTACAGAGCTCGGTCTGCCTATCGATATGCATGACTGCGGGCGCTGCGAAGACTTTATCGAGGATTGGCGCGAATACGGCGTCAAGATATGGAATCCGGCCCAGGTGATGAACGATCTCGTGGGGATCAAGAAGAAATATGGCAACGACCTGATATTGACCGGTTGCTGGGATTCCTCCGGCCCTGCCGGCTGGCCGCACTCTACAGAGGATTTGGTTCGGCAGGCGGTACGCGATTGTATCGATACCTTTGCGCCGGGCGGCGGCTTCTGTTTCTGGGCCAGCGTATATGGCGCCAAAGGCGATGACCTGGCCAAACAGCGCGCATTCTGGGTCACCGACGAATATAATAAGTATGGCAGGACCTTCTATCAGAAGCAAGGCTGATTCAACGTCGCATATTTATTACGCGTACAGTAGACAAATGGATAATCTATGAAATATAATGAGAGAAGCATATTGAGGAGGTAGTATCCATGACAAAAATTCAAGAAATCGCCGCAGCCGTGGAGGCAGGCAAATCGAAAATCATTGGTGAACTGGTTCAGGCAGCCCTTGATGAAGGCGCCGCCCCGTTGGAAATCTTAAATGTCGGCATGATCGACGCGATGAGCATAGTTGGCGACAAGTTCCAGAAAGAAGAGATCTTTATCCCGGAAATGCTCGTTGCTGCGCGCGCCATGAAGAAGGGCGTGGAAGTACTCCAGCCACATCTGGGAGACGCGGAGGCGGCGACGGTCGGCAAAGCGGTTGTCGGTACCGTATCGGGCGATCTGCACGATATCGGCAAAAATCTTGTTTCCATGATGATCGAAAGCGCCGGTTTTGAGGTCAATGATTTAGGCGTAGACGTAGCCCTTAATCAGTTTGTCGCAGCGGTAGAAGGAGATGAGAAGGTCAATGTAGTGGCGCTTTCCGCTCTGCTGACCACCACCATGCCGGCAATGAAAGAGACCGTTGCCGCCCTCAACGCATCGAAAGCCCGCGGCCGTTTTAAGATTATGGTCGGCGGCGCCCCCATCACGCCGGAGTTCTGCAAGGAAATTGGCGCCGACGCTTACGCGCCGGATGCGGCGTCCGCGGCCCAGAAGGCTAAGGAGCTTGCCAAAGCCTGAGCCTGAGCCTGAGCTTAAGCCTATCTTCACAAGCCTATATAAGAGAATCCAAAGAAAAAGCCGGTTTGAGACAAACGGCTTTTTCTTTGCGTCCAGGAGAGCGAAGCGGTAAGTCCTATTACAGCCGGTCGCCCCAGGCAAGCTGCCGCGGCCAGGTTTTGCTGAAGGACATACGGGGCACGATCATTTTAAACTCTTCTGTGAGTATTTTGTAGAACTGCGGATAACTGGTAATATCTTCCTCAAAGACTTCCCCGTTTACTTTACGGCGAAAAACCGTACCATCCACGGCGATGCTGCCGGTCTCGGTTCGCAGGCGGACGACGCGCCTGTCGCTTTTCTGCGTGAGCTCATTCGGCGCGATAAATTCCAACAGTGTATGCGGCCGGAGATAAACGGTATAAAAATCCGACTCCGTGCCGTCGGCTGTGTGCTTCACCAGCGTGATATCGCCAAACTGCCCGCCTTCGTGGTGGCGGATGGAAAACAGGGATCCGAGCACATCCTGTATACCGGGTTCGTCGATATCCACGGGACCTTCCGCACAGCCCGCGCCATACCCAACGTCGCAGAGATAACGCCGCTCGCCAATGGTGACCACCGTCGTCCGATGCCCCATCAGGTTGTATACAGGCCTACCAAACAGAAGCCGGCCCGCTAAGGCATAGCATTGATAGCCAAGGGCTTCCAGGATTGCCATAAAGAAACCGTTGATTTCAAAGCAATACCCGCCGCGCCTGTTGAGAACGAATTTCTCAAAAAGATGCTCCGGCGCATAATCGACATGTCGCATATAATCGCAGCAATCCAGCGTTTCATAGGGAACCGTCATCATATGCGCAAGCATAATCTTTTGCAAATTTTCCCTGCTCGGCGCATAATCGCCGCCGGGGTCAAGGCCGATTCGCTCCAAGGCCATAGCCAGATCGGGCAGCGGCGCGAAGTATTCGGGTGCGTTGACGCTGTAATTTCTGTCCAAAATCATACGGTATCCTCACACTTTCCTGTGTATTCTGCGTTACAGAGCTCTCCCTTATACCTCAGTAAATAGCGAACTATAGCGTTTCAGGCATGGCGCCAGCAAGGCGGCGATCTCCTCTTCGCTATGGATCATGCTGTTAAGATTCAAGGTAAGGGATAGGGGCTCCCCACTGCCATCCCCTGCGGTTATCCATGCGCCGGAAGTCAGGATTTCCGGCTGGCCGAGCCGAGTTAGGGAATACCGGACGAAACTGCTTTCGCTTTCCTGTAAAACACCCTTCACATGACCGTAGATGATTTCGTCGCTGCTGAGCAGCACGCCTATCTCTGTGAATAGTTCGCCCAGCTTCCGAACCAATTCGGTTCTTTCGGCGGCTGCTTGCGGATGTATCGAATAGTGCAGACCTACCGCGCCGACGATACGTTCATCATGTTCGTGATCATGCTCGTGATCATCATGCTCTTGGTCATGTTCGTGGTCATGCTCCTGGTCATGCCCCTGTTCTTCCCTGCCGGCTTGCCCGTCTTCGGCGTCTTCCGGGCGGAAGAGTGTATTCAAAATCCTGATGCTGTCCGCGACTCTGTCCTTGTCCGCAGCCATTAGCATGACCTCGTTTACGCCGGTAAGGTCCTT
The DNA here is from genome assembly GCA_009777025.1 of Clostridiales bacterium. GTDB lineage: Bacteria > Bacillota > Peptococcia > DRI-13 > UBA5745 > WRMS01. The sequence continues at coordinate 16,496 of WRMS01000038.1, forward strand.
CAGATTGTCCACGATAGGATCCGGTTCCCGGAAGAGATCGGTTTTATTCAATATAATCAAATCGCTGCCCATGATCTGATCCCGGATAAAATCACCGATAATCTGGAGCCTGGTCCAGCGGCTGCCGTCCACTACGGCGATAGCGGCAATCTCAAGCCCGATCGAAGAATAGGTATCCAACAGCTCCTTCACGTTAAAAAGCTCCGCAACGCCGGTCAGCTCGATGATCAGCCAATCGGGTGAAATCTGTTTGTAAATCTCATCCACCGCGCCAATCAGGCTGCCTGTGATCTCGCAACAGACACAGCCGCCGAACAAGGGCGTCATTTTCACGCTGCCCTCCCGCAGCAACACATCGTCGACGCCCACTTCGCCTATTTCATTTTCGATAATGGCGATCGTGCCCAGTTCAGCGCGCAGGATGCCGTCGATAAACGCGCGAATGATAGTGGTTTTCCCTGAACCGAGAAAACCGCCAAAGAGTAAAATTTTCATGGATCGTAACCTCCCTTATGTTTGAACGAACCTTCGTTCAGCACAGGATCAGCTCCAGACAAGCCTCCTTCCGAAACGAAAGGCCAGCAGTGTAAGGCAAGCGGTCAAGGCAATCAGAATCGAGCCTGCCTGGAACGAAAGCGTATAACTTCCGGTGTAATCGTATAAGAATCCGATGATAGCGGAACCGGTGGATACGCTGAAACTCTGGCTCAGGGACAGCAATACGAAAATGCGAGCGTAATCCCTTGAACCGAATATCGTGTGAACCAGAAGCGGCGCGGCGACCGACATTAACGTCAGATAATTACCCGATAAAAACGCGCCGCCGTACAATAACGCAGTGAGATTGGCGCCATTGAGCAGCATGAGCATGGACGCCATGGTAATACAGAGGCACAAGCTGATCATGGTTCTGCCGCCGAATTTGTCGTCGATCATCCCCATTGTGATTTTGGTGAGGGAGTTGCCGATCATACTTAACGAAGGCAGTATAGAGGCAGTCGTAAGCGCCAAGCCGATAGAAACGCCGTAAGCAGTCAATATCTGGGTATAACCGCCGAGGAAACCGGTAGCGGCGAATACAAAAAGCAAACAGAAGAAAGAGGCGGAGTGAATGGCGTCGTCACGGCTGACGCTTTTCTCAAGGTTGTGATTCTCCTGCTTCTCGCCTGCTGCCGGTGCAGGCCCTTCCTCGCCGTATGGCCGGAGTCCCTTATCGGCAGGCTTTAAGCGGACCACAAACAGGAGAAAGGGCAGTACAATGAGGGCGGTAATCGCGGCATTGGCTAAATAAGCGGTTCTCCAACTGCTGTTTTGGATGATCCACGCAAGCAGCGGATTCATGAATGCGCCGCCGATGCCGGAGAAGGTCATGGCGAGGCCTATGGCGAACCCTCTTCTTTTGGAAAACCAGTTACTCAGGATAATCGGCGGGATGACCAGGCTGCAAGCCGGACTGACAATGCCTCTGACCGCGCCGAAAACGTACCACTGCCAGAGATGATGAAAGGTACTCATGAGGGCCAGGGAAGATAAATTGATGATCAGACAGACAGAAAGCAGCAGACGGATAGGGACTTTGTCCAGCAGCTTGTTCAGCATCGTCATCGAGGCAAGGCCCAGTATGCCGCCAATGGTCTGCTGCAGCGTGAACGCGCCCATACCAAAGCCTAATTCGCTGGTCACGGGGAGATAGTACTGGCCGTTGCAGTTCATCGTCATGCCGAAACCCAGTGAAATCGCGCAGCAGGCAGCAAGCACGGCCCAAGCATAGTGGCGTTTTTCCATATTTCTATGTTCATCCTCTGCATTGTCGCTTTCCTATGGTTCATTGTATCTTGTCGCCCAATAGCTGTCAATCGGGCAAACACGCATTGACACGCAACAGGGGAAATGATACTTTTAAACTAGGATTCTACAAACGAAAAGTGTAACTTAGGAACGGACACCCTCAAGGCGCCAATTGAAGACAAGTTCATTTAAGGGACTCAGTCGTTAATGCTGTGGAAATGGAAGGAATGCGTGGAAAGGGAGGTGCGATGCGCACGCGTGATTCTGGTTTGATGGGAAAGCAAAACATGTAGGAGGGAGTAAAAAGCATGACACAAGCATTCGGGAAATGGCCGGAAAGCAGCTGGAAATCGGACAAAATCGACTGGAAAGCAGCAAAAAGCATAAC
>WRMS01000039.1 GCA_009777025.1 Clostridiales bacterium
GCGACGGTGGCGTTAAAGAGCGTCATCACAAAGACGCCGAAAAAATTAAAAACCGCAGCCAGGATGATGGCGAATCCCGGGCTGAGGGAACGTGTGCCGATGCAGGTTGCTATGGCGTTTGCCGCGTCGGTCCAGCCATTCACCAGAATGACGGCAAACGTGATCAGTACGGTAAAGACAAAAGGCAGATTCGTCGTGAACTCGGATAAAAAGTCAAAAAAGGTTATGACGCCTTCCATAGATACCTCGTTTTAAATATTCAGACAGGGGAGAACTTCTGTTTCCACCCGAAAAGGGAACGCTGTATGAGGTGACCAATAAACCATTCCATCAGACGTTTGTTTTTTCAGAATCATCTTGTAGCATTTTCCCATACAGAAGGGGATAGTTTGTAGCTCCATGCAGTATGCGATAAATGAAAACATGGCGGCCAACCACACGATAAAAAGCTATATACGGCTTTATCCCTAACATTCTATACCCTGCCGCCGCCATTTTTTTATCGGGTAAAAGCCGCCCCCGTTTCGGAAAAATCGTTAAGTCATTGGCTTTTTCTATGATTTTATCGTGCATACCGAGCGCGGCTTGGCGGCTGTCCTGCGCGATATACAAAACAATTTCTTCTAAATCGTCCAACGCTTCTTGCAAGAAAAGCACATCATAGGTTTCCATCAATCAGTCCACGCAGTCTTTCGCTCACTTCCGCTATTGTATAAGTTTTCGCTCCCGAAAGCCTGTTAGCTTCCACAGAAAGCAGTTTTTCCCGCAAGTCAAGCATTTCCTCACGGTATTCATACGCTTCAATGCTCATAATGACTAAATCGCCCTCGCCGTTTTTCGTTAAAAAAATGGGTTCTTTCTTTTCTTTGCACAATTCAGAAATCATATTGTATTCGTTGCGAAGCGCGGTAGACGGCTTAATCAACATAAGAACCACCTCGAAATATTATTATATACATATTCTATCATAATAATATTAACAGGTTAAGATCAGTAAGTCAAGTGTCTTCAAAACGTTGAAAAACTACCTAAAATGTGGTATTATTTGAGTAATAAATGTAGAAAAACAAGGTAACGCTTGTTCATCCTTCCTGCCAGGGAAGGAAGTATAATACAGATCCTGGTAAAGGAGACTCATGGAAAATAAAAATTTATTTACTGTTCAGGAATTCGCGCAGCTCTCCGGCGTCGAAGCTTCGACCCTGCGCTATTGGGACGATATAGGGCTGTTTTCACCTATCCAGCGCAACCCGGATACCAATTACCGATATTACTCGCTGGCGCAGATCCTTGCGCTAAACTTTGTTACCGTCTTAAGCGATCTGGATTTTCCGTTAAAGACCATTGCGGAGCTCCGGCAGAACCGGGATCCGGACAAAATCCTTGCACTCCTGGATAAGCAGGAGAAAGAGATGGATATGGAGATGCAACGCCTGCGCCTTCGCTACTCTATCATCCACGCCAGACGGGAGTTGATCACAAACGGGATAAAAGCGCCGGAAGCAGAAATAGCCGTCGTATGGCGGGATAGCCTGGATATTATGGTTTGGCCGCTTAACGAATATAATGAAGGCGAGACGTTTATCGAGCCTATGGCAGGCTTTATCAACCAGGCGCAGGACCAGCATATCAACCTGAGCTTTCCTGTCGGCGGTTGTTTTGACAGCTTTGAAACGCTGAAGTCCGGAACGAACAGGCCCCAGCACTTTATCTCGATTGACCCGATAGGGAATCAGAAAATAAAGGAAGGCGATTACTTAAGCGGCTATACCAGGGGCTACTATGGCGAGATGGGCGATCTTCCCGCTAAAATGGAGAAGTTTGCGAAAAAAGAACAACTGACGATGGCAGAACCGGTTTATGTGATCTATCTTCTGGAGGAAATCTGTATGCAGAACCCGGATGAATACCTGGTGCAGATACTCGTTCCTGTCAAGAAACAGGCTGCCAGCCAGAGCAAACCAAAAGGCCGGTCTGCCTAATCTGCCTGCCTTCGTTCAAAGTCATTTTCAATACGCGTGATCGTCGTTCTGGTGAAGAAAGCGATCAGCATGCCGACGATAAAGAAGCAGGCCATGATGCGCCACATAGCGACGTACCCAAAGGACTGTGCAACCAGCCCGCCGATTGTAGGGCCGAACAGATTACCCAGGTCCATACCGATGTAGTTTGTACTGCTGGCTGCGCCCCGCCGCTCGTTGGGGACGGATTTCATGGTCAAAGCCTGCATAGCCGGCTGGCAGGCGCCGTATCCAAACGCGGAAATAAAGGCGGCCAGCAAAAAACTCCATAGTGACGTGGAGAAACTGATAATATAAAACATGAGTACGTTACAGAACAAGGCGGGGACCACGACTTTGGCGAGTCCGTACTTGTCTGTCAGCCTGCCTATCACCGGCCGGGTGACAATCATAGTTACTGCCGTAACGGTGAAAAACAAACCAATATTAGAAGTGACCCCCTGATTCCTGGCGAAGATGATCAGAAACGAACCGATGGTGCTTCCGCCTGTACTCAGCATCAGCACCATGAAGGTGGGAAGCAGGGCTTCCTTTGCGATGATATTGTTGAATGTGATCTTGAGCTTTTTGGTGCGTTGAAAATGGGTCTTCAGCCGTAAGGATAGAAAAGCGGCGATCAGCATAATGCCGGCCGTGGTGGTAAAGGTCAGGCGAAAACCATAATGATCCACAAGAAAAAGCCCTACGGAAGGGCCAACGGCCTGACACAGAACCTGCGCAAGGGAATAATATCCGATGCCGCTGGCATACTTATCCTTTGGCAGCATTTCGGCGACGATCGCAAGACAACAGGCGTTGCCAAAGGCCATCCCCGCGCCCTGCAGCAAACGAAAACCTAACAGGGTCGGGATATTGCCGGAAACGCTGAACCCCAGGAAGGAGACCGACAGCATCAGCGTTGCAAGTGTGACGATGTACTTCCGGTTATACGTATCCATGACCGGCGCGGAGATCATCCTGAACAGGATGGAGGAAATCGCAAAAGTACTCATGACCAAACCAATCGCAGACGCCGGCGCGCCAAGGGAATTCGCGTAGACGGAGAGAAGGGAATTGCTCATAAACATTCCCATATTTAACGCTAGATTGGTAAAGAATATACTGATAAACCCGACTGTCCAGATTGACGAAGACGCCTGCCGGTCAGGCGTTTGCCCTGATGTTTCCATGCCCATATTCCCCTCCGACATCCTATTTCACGAATCAACCGCCAACATATAAAGAATACTCACTTTTATGTATTTGTCAATAAGTCGCGGTCAGGCGGAAGTCAGGGCGCTTGTTCAAGCGTCGGCGGAAAGTCAATAAAGCTGGAGCGGTTTCGGCCATTCTGCTTTGAACTGTACATCGCATCGTCTGCGATCTTGATATACGCCAGCCAGTCTTGCGGATAGACGACCTTGCCCGTGGTGACGCCTACGGATACGGTAACGTATTCGGCTGCGGTGCTTCCGGCATGGGGAATACTCAGACGCCGTACCTTATCCAGTATGACGTCCGCTATCCTACAGGCGCCTGCTGCGTCCGTATTCGGCAAAACGGCGAGAAACTCCTCCCCGCCATAGCGCGCGACAAAATCGGTGCTTCTGGTGAGGCTGCCGGTTATCGCTTTGGCGACCGCTTGTAAGCAATGGTCGCCTTCCTGGTGGCCATAGAGGTCGTTATATTGTTTAAAGAAGTCGACGTCGACCATCAGCACGCTGAGATATCCGTTCGAACGAAATAGAAATTCCATATACCGGCGGAACAGGATTTCCATAAATCGCCTGTTATAAACGCCGGTTAACGCGTCATAGTTCGCCTTGATGAACAAGTCGTCAATCGTTTGGGAAAGGCTGCCAAATTCGTCCTGGCGATCAATGCCATAAAGGCGCTCCTGATGATTCTCTTTCAAGCGGGAGAGGCTGTCGATCAATCGGGCAAGAGGGTGGAAGATAAGTCTGTAACTGACGATGTGAATCACGAGAACGAAAATAAACAAGAATAGCAGGATGATAATCATCGCCGGAACAAACTCCGACATTCTCAACAAGGGCGAAGAATTATACAGGACGACGTTGGACCAGTTGGTAAGCCGAATCGGCGTGATGGAAGCATAACGATACATCCCGGAAGAAGGGCGGAGCATGACAGGATTCCGACTATCAGTAGAATAGCCGTCAATCTGCGCAAGATAGCCTTCCGCTGCAGCGAGCAGCAGCGGGTCGGAAAGGGAATCGTACAAGGTTGCTTCCCTATTTTTATAAAGAAAATCATCGTCCTCCAGCAGGTTGCTGTCCATCAGGACAAAGCCTTGGTCGTCGATAATCAGGCTTCTTATTTGCGTGTGAGACGGATGAGAGAAGAGTTCGTGTACAATGTGGGAAAAAGAGAGACCGGTGCAGATTACGCCAAGGGGTTCGTCGTCCCGGGTTACTTTATAGTTTAGCCACAGCCGCTTTTTTTGCATAATATGGTCGATATTGACGCTCAGCAGGTAATCGCTCTCCGCTTCCAGGCAGGAGAAGAACCAGTCGTCCTCTTCGTCGCTGCGACTCAGTTTATCAACAAGCTGCATGCTTTCCTGCACCGGATCGTCTGGGACGCTATACTCGTATAAAGAGTTCTGCAAACCGATATAGAGATTATTGCTGTATAGACGGCTGACGACGTCATGTAATTCTTTTGCTGCCAGGTCTGCCTTTACTTTGTCTGTTTCATCGGAAAACCAATCGATTACCGCCTGCGATCCGGCTGCTTCGATAAGGAAACGGAGCTCCTTTTCGATATGCGTGCTGAGCGCGTTTGCGGAATTGGCCGCAAACTGCCTGGCATAATCGTAGGTTACCTGCAGGATAATCCGGTTAACCAGAAACAGCAGGGTGACCAGCATACAAACACATGCCAGGATAAAAAGCGCAATCATGCTATGGCGAAAACGCCTGGAAATTCTACCTTTATGGAAGAGAGCCTCGCCGATCCTTTCTGATCGATGCTTTAGATGGAATCGCTCCATTTTGCCTGCCTTCAAACCCGAAGTACGCTTGGGTTGTTCAATATTTGTGAGCTGTAAAGAAACAGCAGATCTGATCCGGGACGGATGGTGAGGAATTGATCCAGCACCCGTAGATCGATATAGCGCAGATCAATCAGCGTAACCTTGCTATAGGCGCCGGCCAACAGCGGCGCCAGGCTGCTTCCGTAAGAATCCCGGAACAGGTACAGCTCGCCGCCGGATACGGAAGGGTTAAGCAGCTCGACGATGGCCTGGGGGCCCTGGAGGAAAAGGTCATAGGGATCCGGCCCTGCGAATCGCTCCAGGTCATACACGGGACAGGCTTCATACAGGAGTGTGCTGTCGTTCAGTCGACGGGCTTGCAGTCCCGGCAATTCTTCGTAAATCATTTGATCCCAGGCCACGGGCAGCGCGATTTGGCCTGCGTATACGCCATGAAAGGCGCCGGCGAGCATCGGGCGGAATGCACGCAAGTCATGGGTTACGCCCATCGCTTCGCCAAGTCTATCCACTACGCCTGCTATGCGCGCCTGATCCCAGTGCAAATCGCTGGGATAATAACTGCCGGCGTCAAGGCAATCCGACAAGGAAATGTAGGTGAAATCGGCCAGCACATCGGCAAGAAGCGCTTCGACAGCTTCCAGATCCAGCCCCGGCAAGTACTTGCCGGCGTAGATACTCTTGTCCGGCACAAGGGAGTAGAAAACCCGGCAGTCCGGCGCCGTATCCGCCACCTTCTTTATCTTCTCCGCTGTCTGCCTTGCCGCAAGGGGATCGACAGGCTTGAATTCGCCAATTCCGGCGTCGCCAAAGTAAAGGCCGTTTTTGTCGCTTTGCAGGAAGGGGCCGAATACGGTCGCGGCCCTGACGCTGCGGAAGGCTTCACGGAAAACGAAATGATCCGCGGCATAAGCCTCGAAGCCTTTCATAAAGCTACCGGAACGGATCGATCTGACAGTGATAGGGGGCAAGACGGCGGGGGGCCTGCGTTCGCTGACAAGGATCGCAGGCGGCTTGACGATCAGGTTCAGGGCGAACAATAAGCCGATGGTTGCGATGAAAACGAGGGAGTTCAAGTAATCCCGAAGGAGGGGTTTTTCAGTCTGTGTAGGATCCATGAGAGTTTTCCTCTTCTTAAAATCGAAAATAAATAAACGGGTTAAAGGAACCGTCTACAATGAAAGCGGTGGACAGCAGAAGCAACAGGAAAAGGCTCAACGGCTCAAGAAAGGTAAAGACTTTTGTTTCCATCAGCTTGCTTGTCAACTGCTTGGGCAAGGTTGTGCAGCCGATGAATCCGATGAGCAAGGGGACCAGATAGCTGCGCAGGTAATAGAAGGCCGCCGGATCCGTAAATCCGTCGCTGCCGGGTCCGAACATCCGCCCTATGGTTTGCCGGGTCTCTTCCAGGCTTCCGCCGTCAAAAATGGTCCAACTCAGGCATAGCAGGAGAAGAACGTAGACATGCCGGAGGAAGCGAGGCGCTTTTTCCATGATCTGACGGAGAAAGTGCTTCTCAATCAACAGGAGGACGCCGAAATACAAACCCCAGAGCATAAAATTCCAGTCTGCGCCATGCCAAAAGCCGGTCAGGCTCCAGACGAGCATCAGATTGAACACAAAACGGCCTTCCGACACCCGGTTGCCGCCCAGAGGAATGTATACATAGTCCCTGAACCAACTGGACAGGGACATGTGCCAGCGGCGCCAGAAGTCGGTGATACTGTCGGCAAGATAGGGATAGTTAAAGTTCTCCAGAAACGAAAAACCGAGCATATGCCCCAGGCCGATGGCCATATCGCTGTAGCCCGAAAAATCAAAATAGATATGCAGGGAGTAAGCGAGGAGATAGATCCAGGTGAAGAGAAGGCTTTTTGCCGCGCTTTGCTTGTAGATATCGACCAGTTCCGCCAGGACATTCGCCAGTAGGATCTTTTTTGCCAGCCCGAGGATAAAGCGCCGGACACCCAGCGAGAATTTGGCTATGCTGTGACTGCGCCTGCTCAGGTCCCGCGCAATGTCGGCGTAGCGAACGATCGGACCCGCGATAAGCTGGGGAAATAGCGCGACATAGGCGGAGAAATCGAAGAAATTTCGTTGAACCGCGATACGGTTATGATAGAGATCCAGGGTATAGCTTATGATTTGAAAGCTGTAAAAACTGATCCCGATGGGGAGCGCCACGCGAAGCAGGGCTATGCCGCCGCCAGTAAGCCGGTTCAGGTTTTGGATAAAAAAGTCTGCATATTTAAAGAAAAGCAGTCCGGACAGGCTCAGGAAGACGGATACCATCATGAGCGCTTTGGCTCTTTCTCGATATCGATCGATGCATAAACCCAGCAACCAGGCAGATCCGCACTGGGCTATCATGAGAAAGACATATCCGGGTTCGCCCCAGGCATAGAAAACCAGGCTTGCCAGGAGCAGAAACAGATTCCTGAAGCGAGGCGAGCCGCCCGGTGCGGGCAGGATAAAGTAGAGAATTAAGGTAATAGGGAGAAAATAATAGAGAAATCCAATGCTGGAAAAAAGCAATACCGCATTCCTCACGATCTATACTATGCTGTTCGGCGCCTGACGCGGCAGAGGCGGAATTCAGTTGAGCTGGAGGCCCATTCCGCCGCTGCCTTCCGGTACGCCGCCTTCGAAGCGAAAAAACTCATTTCGCTCTCCGACGGTTCCGGCAGCTTCGGTAAAGGCGGCAATCACTGCTTCCACTACGTCGTTTCTCGATACGGCTAACAGGACATAGCTGCCGGATTCGACGACGCAGCTTTTCTCCGGCATAACGCAGATCCATTTTTCTGAATTGTATCCGCCGTCTCCGGCGATGCGATCCTTGATCGCTGCCGCGGCGGCGGCGTCTTTTGCTTGGATTAAGCCTATTTCATGGGCGAACGTAGCAATAGCCGCAGTCGCGACTGAGGCGGAAGAAACATATTGACGAAAATCATCGCCGGATAAGCCGATTTGGTTTTGGCTGGTATCCGCCGTTACTTCTGAGATGATCGCCATAGGCATGCTGCGTTCATCTGAAAGCGAATCTTTAGTTTCCTCGAGGATTTGGTTCAGTATTTCTTCCGGCGGCCCTTCGAGTTTCGACGCCGTTCCTGCGGAGTTCCCGCCGCCACAGGCTGCCGACGCATAAAGCATAAGCGCCGCCAGTAGAAGAGATAGGTAGAATTTCATTATATTCAGCGCGGAGAATCCCGCCGCATTATTTCAAGTTAACAGGTTGAACGATAACGGGTTCGCGCCGTCACCTCCTTAGTGAATCAGAAAACTTTAACCATATTATACACTTTAAATGATGAATGTGGCAATCCCCAGAAAAAGCGCCCATCAACCGGAATTATCGCTTTCGACATTGGCTTTAATTTCGGCTTTTACCGTTTCAGCCGCTAATTCGTCTTTCATCAGCTTTTCCAGGCGCGTTATGTCAGGGAATACCAATTTGACCCCTCTTGCGTATAGCCTCCGTATTTCCTTAAAGCGTTTTGTGATTTCCTCTTGAATAACAGGATTGACAGCCATAGGCATACCCGCGACAGTATGCGCGTGATCTATGTACTTTGGCAAAATAGGAAACATACTTTGCAGAAGAAATACCGATTCCCCGTCACCATAGCGGGCGATTAATATCTTTTGGCAACTGCCGTATCTGGCGGTATCTTTTTCGACAATCGCGCTGAATTTATCAATGCGTGTACTCATGGGAATAACCCACAGCAGCCCAGTTTTTTCATCTTTCAGGCAAAAGTATGTAGGCCGGAACGCCCCGCTTTCATGGTTACGCATGAGTTTATCGTCTTTTGCCACATCGAAATATAAGGCTTTGATATGATAGACATATCCCGGTTTGATTTCGCATTCTTGCATTTGTACCCCGTTCTGACGAAAAACCCCCGCCGGCTGGGCGGGGGCTGCATTTTCGACTCTTTTTTTATACCCCGCTCCGGTTTGCGGCGAAAATTTGACGACCCTTTTTTTATACCCCGCTCCGGTTCGCGGCGAGCATTTTCCGTACCTTGCGATACACTACTAGTATACATAAAATTCTTGAAAAGTCAACTTCTATTTTATGGAATCCTTGTAATTCTACACCTCACCTCAGCCTTTCCCTCTTGCTCTATTCTACGAGTTTTTTGTATTATTCACATGAGCATAATCTCAGCCCTTATCGTAGGTCCTGAATTGACATGGGAACTTTTTTCGGCTTTGCGCGTCTAGGTCAGTATACGCATGATACAATGGGAACGATATGCACCAATGAGAGGGGGAGCAATATGAAAAAATGGATAGTCCTTACAGTGATTACTGTTTTTCTGATCTCCGGTTTCCGCTTCTTTCCGCCAGCGGAGGGGGCCGGTGCGCCGGAACAAAGGCAGGCGCTAGCTGCGGTACAAACAGCGGTATTGGCGGGGAAGGGAAGTGGTCAGACGATTCAGCTCAAAGAGACGGAGCTTTTCATCCATATCGGTAGCCCTGTTGCGGTAGCGAACGGCAGGTTGCTTTCCCTTGATAAGGAAAACCCGCAATTGTCCCCGATTGTTTATCAAGGCAGGACCCTTGTGCCTTTGCGGGTGATCAGCGAGTATTTCGGCGCGGAGGTCAACTATGACGCCGCCTCTGCACAGGCCACGATCCGTACCGGCGTCCACGAAGCGATCTTTCCCGTGGGAAAGGCGTATTACATCCTTGACGGCGTGGAAAAGGCGCTGGATGTGGGAACCCGCCTGGTCTCCGGCAGGGCATTTGTACCCCTGCGGGAAATCTGCCAGGAAACCTTGGCGTATTCGGTGGATTATCAAGACAATTTGATCTGTATATCCCCCTCGGCGAAACTGACCTCAGACAGCATTCGCGACGTCAAATCCAGGATCGGCATGTATGTGCGGGCAGCCGACCTGGAAACGCTGGAAAAGTACATGGAGAGTGATTCGATTGTCTACTACAACGACAATCTTCCTTTCTTGAACGAAGAGTGGGATATGCTGATATCAGAACAAGCCATGCAAGCTGAAAGCGACGCCGGCAGCAGGGCCGGAGCGGATGTTCCGGCTTCTGCGCCTGCGCCTTCCGGCATCATGGAGGATGCGCAGCCGATGGCTTCCGCTACCGCGGATTCCGTAGCGGGGAGCGACGCCGGCGGCGGCTACTCGTCGACAAATGTACAAGTGGAAGGGATAGACGAAGGCGACATCATCAAAACGGACGGTAAATATATCTATATTATCGCTGGCGGTTATCTCAAAGTCGTCGAGGCGCAAACGATGACGCTCGCCGGAGAGTACATCCTTGGGGATAACGCTGCCGCGCAGGAAATGTACCTCGACAGAGACAGGGTGGTCATTGTCGGCTATCGCTATGGGAATCAGTCCCTCGTACCGGCGCCGCGGGCAGTCGAAGAGGAAAGGTGGATCAGCATGCCCGCCCAATCGTCCTCCTTTGCCTTTATCAGAGTCCTGGATACAAGCAATATGCAGGATATCAAGAGTATTCGCTATTATGAAGTGGAAGGGGGCGTGAATACCTCCCGGAAGAAGGGGGATTTTGTCTACCTGGTCAGCAGCTTTGCACAGTGGTATCGTTCCGGCGGCATTGATATTCGCCCCTATGCCGGAGAGAACGGGCAGGTCGCCCCCATGCCGATAGAAAGCATCATGATCATGCCCGGCGGCGCCGGCAGAGAGTTCCTGACCGTCAGCGCGATCGATATCCGAAACACCGGGGAGAAAGTAACCAGCGAAACCATTGCCGGCGGCGGCTATGTAACCTACATGTCCAGCAGCAACCTGTATCTGGCTGTCCATGACGGCAGGTATACGGGCAAAGAAACCATGAATATTGCCCGCTTTTCTCTGGACGGAACCAAGATTGGCTATGCCGGCTCGGGGGGGATCGAAGGCGCTTTGAATAACCAGTTCAGCATGGATGAATACAACGGGCATCTCCGGGTCGCAACGACAGTGAGTTGGCCTGAGACCTACAACAATCTCTATGTCCTGGACGCCAATATGGAAGTGAGCGGTTTGGTTCCCGGCTACGCGAAGGGGGAAAGGATCTATTCCGCCAGGTTCATGGGCGCCAGAGCGTATGTGGTGACCTTCAGGCAGGTTGATCCCTTGTTTGTCTTTGATTTGTCGGATCCAGCCGCGCCCAGGATCACCGGGGAACTGAAAGTGCCCGGCTTCTCCAGCTATCTGCACCCTGTATCCGATACCGTGCTTCTCGGCGTGGGGCGGGATGTATATGATCTTTTCCGTGTAGATAGCAAAGGGGATCCGGTTGTCGTCGGGCAACAGACCGGCGGACTGAAGATATCCCTGTTTGACGTGTCGGATATGGGCAAGCCGAAGGAAATCGATACCCTCGTTCTGGGGAGTTACGGGGAAAGCGAGCTGCTCTATAACCATAAAGCCGCCATGTTTAAGGCGGATGAGGGGCTTTTGGGTTTCTGCGGGTATCTTAACGAAGATAGTGGCGGTTACTTCCAGGGAGCAATACTGATATCCTACGCGGACAATACCTTGTCGGAAGCGGGGCGCCTGGCCTATGAAAACCCGTACGCGGAATATAGCCGGGGTATGGATTTGCTCTACACGGGGGAAAGGCTCGTCTATATCGGCAGCCGCCTATACTATCTCCAGGACGGGTTCCTTCGCAGCTTTGCGATCGATACGCTGGAGCCGCTTGCCAGTCTGCGGCTCACAACAAACAGGTAGACAGTTCGCTTAACCGGGAATTTCCTTTCCTAAGATGCGCTACGCCGCCCTTGAAAAAGGGCGGTGTTTTTTGGGCTACAGTTCAGTGCCGGCGCCACCATTGTTGGTATTGAGCTGTAATTTTTTTACATGCAGAGAAGGGAAAATTAGTAAAAAATGTATTGACATGGAAATTCTCTGTGATAAAATGGTAAATAAAGGAACACGTGAGGAGAATACAGGAGAAAGCGTCCATGACTGTTGAGAAAAGTCCTATCGAAGACAGCGAGATATTGCGCGAGGCGGAAACCTTTGAAGTTGCGGGAAGAGGGCAAGCCGAGGGGGTATACTTTATCTATTTTCCCGAAGACTCGCCTTTGTTTTCGCTGCTGCCGGATCAGTATGAGAGGAAAGGCGTATTTCCCGACATACCAAAGGCGATCGCGGCGATCGCCGGCTGCAAGCCGAATTGCCTTTCCGTCATAGCGGTGGTCAACTGCTCAGCCTATTACCGCCAGGCGCCTTTGCTGCAGAAAGAACCGGATAATGCGCTGCTCGGTTTGCTTGACGCATTGGTGGAGGCAGAAGAGAAACTCAGCGTCCGCTTGCTGATGCCGGAGGAAAAAAGTACAGACCAAAACCTTTTGATTGAGATGATGAGCCGGGGCTATTATGATTTTTGGTTTTTACCGGCATTGGGCGGGGCGCTTCTGCAGGAGGTGTTAGGGACAAAGAGGAGCTTTCGCGAAATGGAGGCCTATCTGGCGACGCTGCCTCTCCCCGTGCTCCCGCGTCAGGAGGAAGGGCAGAAAGGCAGAATAGCCGATTTATGGCAAAGATCTTTTCGTGTGGAAAAGATCCTGGAGAAATGGTTCGGAAAGGAAACAAGGGAGATCGACGGCAGAGCGGAGGATACGTTTCTTCGGGAGGATAGGGAGGAAGGGGAGTATACAGCCTCCTTCCAGGCTGACTTTGAAGATGCGCCACAGCCGGAACCTTCGCATGCTATGGATACCAGCGCTTTCGTAACATCAGCGGCTGACCGGAGCGTCCTCTTGACGCCCGCGAAAAGCATTACGCTGCCGGATCGCTTGATCAGGCGAATGAGGAAGACGGGCGAACGAATCGGCGGAAAGAAGAAAATGGACCAGGGGGAAAGGCCCGGGCTTCCGTCCGGCGCAACGATTCTTTTTTATTCGGAAGAAGACTGCTTGCTGTCCTATGCCCTCGCTTTCCTGACCGCTTCGTACCTGGCTTTGTCAGGAAGGAAGGCGCTCTTGTCGGAACTCCCCGGCAGCGGATCCAGATTAGCCGAAACCCTTGGCTTAAGACACCCGGAGCGAAACCTGCATCATGCTTTACGGCATTATGCTTCCGGGGGGGAGAGGCAGTGGGAGCGATTCTGTTTCAACGGGCCCTCTTTGTATTCGGATCCGCGATCCATCGATAAAACTGCTTTCAGCAAACGTCTCCCGGAACAACTTTATTTTCTTCCCGATCAGGATTCGGAAGAGAAGCTGTATCCCCTCTGGGACGGATTTCTGGCGTCATTGGTCCATTGGGCGGTTATAGAAGAAAAGTTTTCCTATATCATTTATGTCGGCTTTGGCGACCGGCGAACTCTTTGCTGGAAAGACGGGCTGGTCTGCAGCTATAAAATCATTGCCTTTTCTCCATGGCCCAGCGGCTTTAGCGAAATACCGGATCTGGAACATGTCTGGCACAGAAAATGTCTGCCGGCTTTTGACGGAAGCTGGGGAACGCAATATATCCAGGAAGAGGCCAAATGTCTCCGCTTGAAGGATGCACTGATTGTTCCCTATGCGGTAAAAGCGGATTTTTTGCAGATGTCGGCTTTCCAACGGGAGAGCTCGGATTTTTCGCCGGAGAGCCGGCGCTGCCTGGATATGCTGTGCCATCGCTTGTTCCCTGATGAGAAGCAAAGAGAGGCGGAAGTTAAGCTGCACTTCCGGGAGGAGTTTTAATGAAAACCATTATGTTTTGGTCTTGTACAGGCATTGACGCTTCTGCCTTGTCCTTCGGTACGGCCGAATTGCTGTCGGAAACGGAGAAGACCCTGATCGCTGAACTTCCCTGCCTGGGGATCCCCCGTCTGGGCTTTGTATGCGGCGTTATGGACAGGAGACAGAATACGGAGGCAGCGATTGCAGCCTTTGAACAGAAAAAAAGCATCCAGCCTGATATGATCCATACCGTCTCCAAAAGGCTTTTCGTCCTCCCCGCCAGTGTATTTGCTTCTCCGGATTATCCGGTGTCGGCAACCGTGAGCTTTCACACGCTCATGGAATTCATTCCCGCGCTGCAGAACCTGGCGGAAAATCTGGATTTCAGCCGGCTGATACTCGAATGTCAGGGCCAGTTGAACAGCCCGATGTCTTTCTTTTCCTTGAAAGCGGCAGACAGGGTAGTCATTCCCTTAGGAAAGCCGACGGAAGCGGCTTATGCCCTGGCGTCTGTAAAGCGGCTGGTGCAGGTATACCATCATAAACCGGAACAGTTTATACTGGCCGCCTTAGGAAATCTGAAAGCCCTGGAAGCAGTGGCCTATGCGAAAAACAAAGACAACGCCATGCTGGAAGGGATGCAGGTAACGGCTTGGAACAGCAGAAAAATCAAGGCTGCCCTGGGAGCGGAAGACAAGCGCTTCTTTAAAGAAAAGAGAACCATTCGCGAAGACAAAGAAGAAAACGGGCAAACAGGCGAACTGTCGGTCTGCTTGTAGGAGGACGGTAGGAATGAACCGGTATTTCAATCCACTGGAATACATCTATGATCAAGATGAGGAAGAAGGCGCCCTCTCGCATCCATCCGGGCAGATCCGGAAGGAAACGGCGGATACAGGCTTTCAGGAGATCGTTCGACAGGTGAGGAATTATCTGCGTGAGAATCACAGTCAGGGCCTGGCCTCGGCTGTCATTGATCCGGAGACCAGGGAGTGGATGAAACAGGAGATCCTGCACTTTCTGGGCCAATCCGGATTGTCCGCGGCGGGGCAGACCCGAGGGCAATTGCTGCGGAAATTGCAAGAAGAAATCCTCTACTACGGACCGATCCAGAGGGCGCTGGACGACCCGGCAGTGACCAATATTGATATCAACAGCTACCAATATGTCTATCTGGAACGAAACGGGGAAGAAGAATTGCATCCGGAGATGTGCTTTCAGGACGAAGCGCATCTGGAAGTGATCCTGAACAAGATGTTGATGACGGACGGGAAGGTACTGACAGCCAACGAGCCCCATATCGATAGCCTATTTGAGAAATTCCGTATTTGCGCTGTTTTAGGCGCCGCCAGGGGCGGGATTGCGACAGAAGGGACCTGCGCTTCCATCCGGAAATTCTCCGAAGACACCATGACGCCTGCCCGTTTCGTAGCAACCGGTACCATCAGCGAAGAGATGAACGCTTTCTTTTCGCATATACTCCCTTGCTGCAACGCCATCATCGCAGGCGCTACCAATTCGGGAAAGACGACGACGATGATGGCGATTCCCCTGTACTTTCAACCGGATACCCGTATCATCACCATCGAGGACAGCCCGGAAATGATGCTGCGACGCCGCGGCAGTTATCAGGATTATCACAATATCGTCGCTTTGCAGACAAAAGATCACGAAAACAAGGAGAAACGCTTCGACATTGCCAGGCTTACGAAAGTCTCCTTGCGCATGCGCCCGGTGAAAGTCATGGTAGGCGAGGTACGGGATTCCCAAGCTTGCCGGCAAGCCCACGAGAGCATGAATACAGGGCATAATACCTACTTCACGATCCACGCCAGTTCCGCTGCCAATGCCGCAGTCCGGATCGTTCAGTTAGCGGGGGATGGCTATAATGATGAAGTCATCGCCGCGCAATTGGCGGATACCGTCGACCTGATCCTATTTCAGCAGAAAATGGGAAAGAGCCGGATTGTTACGGAGGTAGCAGAGCTGATCGGTTACGAAGGAGCGAGAAAGCCTGTCTGCCGCAGTATATTTCAATTCTTTCAAACCGGGCTGGGGGAAGACGGCTATGTGACCGGCAGCCATAGGCGCGTAGCGGGTATTTCACAGGGATTGGCAGAAAAACTCAGTCAGGCTTTGGTAGCGCCAGAGTATATCCGCAGATGGCAAACCCAGCCGTCATTCGCCTGACTACTGCGCTATGGCGTTTCTAACGTGGGCTGCCGCCCATAGAACGAATCTTTGCTCTGATAACCAGCTCTACTGAGCAATAGATGAGTCCATGCATGACTTAGCAGATCTTGTTCAGTTGCAGTAGAGCTGCTTAGTCAGGTGAAATCCAAGCGAAGCGGCATCCCCTTGGCAGAATGTTTTGATGGGGTTAACCACCCCAAACCCCATCGGGATTCGCGGAACATACGCGCCCTAAGATACTTCGGATAGCGGATTGGGGCCGTAGGACGATGTCGCTCATCCCTTCCGCTTCGCGGCGCTGCGTTACCGCAGCGTTAGCAACTGACACTTTTGACTTCTTGTTTTAAATTGATGCCTTGAGGGTGTCAGTTACTAATACTGATCGCTGATTGAAACGTGAATAGATTCGGTTAGTCGGCTTTCACGCCTACCGGGTTTTCCGCTATATCTTCCATCTCATCATAGAAATCAGAGCCAAGGTAATAGGGCGCCGGCGGCTCTGTTTTTTCACCTCTGCTTACTTTCTCCAAGCCGGCTTTCACTTTCTCCGGATAAGCGGGGAGTTCGTAGATGCGGACGCCTGTCGCCGCGTGGATGCCGTTGATGATGGTCATATGTTCGCCTGCCTGGAACAGCTCGGAGAGTCCGGATGAGCCGAAGGGGCCGCCGGGACGCTTGTTGGATTCATACCAGATAATTTCCATATTGTCCGGGACGTCCTCGATATAGGGGATGCCCGCGCCAAGGATATTGTTGTGTTTCTCCACATCGTGATAGTCTTCGCTCAGCGCGTAGCCGATATTGTGAGATAAACCGCCATAGGCCTGGCCTTCCGCCTGCAGGTAATTGCCGACGACGCCGCAGTCGGCCCACATTTTGATTGCCAGGCATTTGGTTTTGCCGGTTTCCATATCCACCGAAACTGTGCCGATACAGTGTCCATAGATACCCGTCGGGTTGCTGTCGCCTGCACCGGTGTCCGGATCCCTTCCCGAATCCTTCGACATGCCGACGACGTCGCCCCTTCCCAGATACTTTGTAGGGATCCCTTCCGCGATCATCTCTTCGTAACTGCGATAGGACCCATCCGCTTTGCGCATGGCGTCCATGAGCTTATTTGCCGCGTCGATCATCGCTTTTCCGCCCATATAGTGGCTTCGGCTGCTGGCGGAAATACCTGTGTTCGGGCAATATTTGGAATCGTTAATGTTCAATTGAATCCGATCGGGCGTTACACCCAGAGGCTTAAGGGCTTCCAGAGTGAGGACCAGGCTGCCGCCGTCTCCGCCTTGCCCCACGTCCTGCCAGGTGTTGCAAACCATAAACTTGCCGTCCGGCGTCAGCTCCAGAGACGACTCGGCGAAATCCATAGGGCCGCCCATGGGATTAAAGTAAATATTCGCTACGCCGACGCCGTAGCGCAGTTTCTCGCTGCTGTTTTCCTCCGCCCATTTTTTCTGCGCGTAGTAATACGGACGGGATTCGTTCATCATCTGCTCATAGGGATAGAAATGCAGCGGACGCTGGTAGACAGCCAATTCGCCTTCCCGCAGGATATTCTTGAAACGGAACTCAAAAGGATCGACGCCTGCTTTCTCCGCCAGCATCTCCATCAAGGATTCCATACCCGTCGTAACTTCCGGGAAACCGAAGCCCCGGTATGCGACGCCGATATTGTGATTCGTGATTCCGACCCGTAGTAAGCCTCGCACGTTGGGGACTTTATAGGGATTGCCAAAGGCGACCATTTTCCCAAGCTGCGCGTCGCCGCCCTCGGTGTAAGCGCCGTGATCCAAGCCCAGGTCGTATTCCAGCGCGGTGATCCGCCCTTCTTCATCGCAAGCCAGCCTGCCGTTCATTTGGGCGGGCGTGCGCTTCCCGGAGAAGTGCTGGTGTTCTTCATAACTCATGACCAGCGACACGGGCCGGTCAAGGGCGAGGGCGCAGATACCGACCATGGACAGCGAGGTAGCGTCTGTACTCCAGCCGAAACTCCCGCCTACGGCATTGTGAACCAGACGGATCTGCTCTGCTTCCAGCCCGATGCCTTTGCCCATGACATTGCGATTTGCATAGATCGATTGGGACT
>WRMS01000040.1 GCA_009777025.1 Clostridiales bacterium
TCGTTACTGTGAGGTTTGGCAACATCGCATAGAATCAGTGGGATGTTATATACTCGATTTATCGCTATGCGGGGGAAAACACTGCTACGCTCCGTCGGCTTCGCCGCGTGCGCCGCCGCAAGATGGCGTCGCTGTTAGCAACTGACACTTTTGACTTCTTGTTTTAAATTGATATTGTTGGGGAGTAAGTCATCAAAACTTTCCATCTTTACGAGCTGGGATTATTTTTATAAACACTGTTTATTTTCTTAGTAAACCTGCAATAATTAAGGTTGACAGCTTCATCCGGTCAAACAGGATGAAAAAAGGATGGGCTGACGGGGATTGAGATTCTGTACTATGTGTCGCCGCGATTTGCGAATGTGAAGGGAAGTGTTCCTATGATTGATTTTCCGAATGTGCATAACGTTACTCCTATCAGACGCCCCGGTTCCGGCCAATATGCCGTATCGGACAAAAAAGACCCGAATCCGTTGGAAACGGGCAAAACAGATGCTTCCGATGTAGTACAGATCAGCTCCGACGCGGCGATGAAAAGCAAGCTTGGTTCCTTTGCGGCGACGCTTGCGAAAGAGATGCAGCGCGTCGATCGCGATAGGATCACACAGCTAAAGGAGCAGTATGCCGGAGAGTCCTGCCCGGTGAATGACGAGGATATCGCCTCCGCGATCGTTGCCCGGATTAAGATAGGCGGATTCGAAAATGAATGAATTACAGTCTTTTCTCACCGCCACCGAGCGCTGTGTCGCGCAATGCAAAACGATGCTTGGCTTTGAACAGGAGAAGCGACAGGCATTATTATCCGACGACCTGACCCGTCTGGAAAACATGATCCAGGCGCAGCAGGCGGCGATTATGAAGCTGGAAAGCCTGGAGAAACAACGGATGGAAGCCCAGGAGAAAGCAGGCTACCATCAGTTGAGCGCCGAAGAAATCATCGAACTGCTGGACGAAGGGATGGAGAAAGACGTCCTGACCAAGCAGGTTGGCGAACTCAAGCAAACCCTGGGAGAAATTCGTCATCATAACGGCAAAGCCATGGAGATTGCCAGGTCAAATTTGCAAATCGTGAATTCTTTAGCGACAGGGAAAGAGAAGAAAGAAAGGCAAGGCCTGTACCGCCCCGGCAGCGCCGGCGAGTGGCGGACAGATTCATCGAGCACTTCTTTTGAAACCAAGATTTAATATTATCATGAGGGGGAGAGGATTTGAGTTTATTACGCCCCACCTTTATGGGATTTGAGACAGCAAAGCGAAGCATTGAAGTCAACCAAAAAGCGGTAGACATCGTTGCCAATAACTTATCCAATGCGGATACGGCAGGCTATACCCGGCAGAGAGTGGATGTGGCTTCGATTTCACCTTCAGCTTATACGACGAAAATTACCAGCAGCCGGGTCGGCTTAATGGGCCAGGGCGTGGAAGCCTTGGGCGTAGGCCAGATCCGGGACAGCTTTCTAGATAAGCGTTTCCGGGATGAATACGCGAAAGCAGCGTATCACGGGCAGGCGGCGGAACTACTGAAGGACGTGCAAGCCGCATTAGGCGACGGCGGCGATATCACCGACGAATCCGCGCTGCTGGGCGCCATCGCCCGGATCTTCGTCAGCCTGAATGATTATGTCTATGAGCCGACACTAGACTCCCAGGCAAATCTGGTATTGGCGGCGTTCCGGAACTTTACCCAGGTCATGCAGCAGCTCGACGCCAAGCTATCAGGCGTAGCCGAAGCCCAGATTCACGACGTAGGGCTTGATGTAAAAAGGGTTAACGCCATATTCAGCGAAATCGCTTATTATAATGAAAAGATCAGCCATGACGCCACCGTGATGGCGGATCCGAACAATGAATACTTCCGTCCCAACGAGCTCCTGGATAAACGGAACCTCTTGTTAGACGAGCTGGCGGGTTACGGCGACCTCAATGTGATTACCCTGGCGAACGGTATGATCAATGTGGATTTTGGGGGCAAAAGGGCAGTCACGGAGAAGCAGTATGAACTCCTCCGCCTGGATGTAAACCAGGATCAAACCATAGGGATCAAATGGAATGCCACCGGCGCCGAAGTGAACCTGTCCGCCGGCAGCCTAAAGGCAAACCGGGATATCCTGAACGGCAGGGGAAGGAACGTCCAAAACACTTACGAGACAACGCAGGAAGGAATTCCCTACTACAGGGACAGGTTAAATTCCCTTGCGCAAGCCTTTGCCAATGTCGCCAACAATACCATTCCGGTGCGGGCAAATCCGGACGATGTCGGGGACAATACCTTGCTTCTGGACAGCGCCGGTCGCATTGTGTATAAGACCTTAATCGGTCCTATGGGAGAGGACGGCCTGGTACAGCCCCGGGGTACAGACGGGCTCATCACCGCCGCCAACATCGCCATCAGTAAAGAATGGACAGACGCGGGGCCGGGATACTTTATATTCAGCAAGCAAGAAAACATATCCAGCTATGCCCTGCAAATCTGCGGCGCGCTCACCACGGACAAACACAAATTCGTTTCTTACGGCGAGACCTTTACGGGAACCTTTGAAGATTATGTTGCGGATTACGTCACCAATCTGGCTTCCGAGATCCAGTATCATGACGGCCGCTTTATGTCCAGCGCTATGGTGGCGGACGACTTCCTGGATCGCCGGGATGAAATCTCCGGTGTGAACCGGGACGAAGAGACCGCCAATATGCTGATTTTTCAGAAATCGTATAATGCCGCCGCCCGTCTGATGACCACGCTGGATGATATGGTGGACGTCATCATTAACCGGATGGGCCGGGTTGGCCTGTAATCCAGTCAGGAGGAAATAATAATATGAGAGTAGCCGACCGGGCAGTAGCCAGGAACTATCTGAAGTACTTATATAAAGCACAGTCCAAATATGCGGAAACCAATCAGAGACTTGCGTCTGGGAACCGGTTTACCAAGCTGTCCGATGACGTATCGGCAGGGTCCCGGGTCCTGAGAAAGCGCATGGACCGGTATAAAGCGGAAAAACAACTGGAAAACGCCCAGGAAGCCAATTCGGAGCTGAAGGTAGCGGAAGACAATCTGATGTCCATGAATTGGGTCATGACTATGGTGCACGAAGACAGAGTCGTCCGCGCGCTGAATGACCCGACCAGCGACGAGGGCAGACAAATCATCGCCGCGGAGATACGGTCCATGATGGCGGAATTTCTCCAATATGCCAACGCCAGTTATGGCAACATGTTCTCCTATGGCGGGACCAATGCGTATACCGGGCCTTTCACCGTGGATCAAGAAAGCGGGAAGCTTTTGTACAATGGGGTGAAAATGGACGCTATTTACTTAGATCCGCTTACCGCCAAGTACATGTACCCCACCGATAATATCCCTTTACAAGACGCGGCTACGGGAGAATACGTCGTACGCAACGACGCCACCGGCGAGCGTCTGCAGATACAGGCGGACTTTGTGGAGCAGGATCCCCTCACCGGGGCTTACTCGTTTAAACCGCCGGTATTGCCGACGGATCCCGACTATACAACGGGTTTCAGTTTTATCTTTGCCGCGGAAGTTCCTATGGACGAGGATATTTATTTCGACGTAGGACTGGGTATCCGGATGCAAGGGCCGGAGGTCAACCCGGCGACGGCGTTCAGGCTTTCCTACTCCGGTCCCGATGTGCTGGGTTATGGCGTCGATCCAAACGGCGTCAGCAACAATATTTATAATGTCATGTATGAGATACAGAGGAATTTGGACACCTTTAACAGAGAAGCGGTTGAAAAATGGAACACCAAGCTGAGAACGCTACTGGATTGTTTTCGTGCGAATATCACAGACATCGGCGCGAAAACAAGCTTTCTGGACGCGATGGAAACACGGCTCAAGGATTCGATTGACAACCATACAGAGAAGATTCATGACCTTATGGGCGTGAAAGACGAAGAGGAAGCCACCAATCAAATGATGAACGATTATGTTTTAAAAGCGGTGCTGCAAATGGGAAGCCGGGTATTGCCTCTTTCCTTGATGGACTTTATCCGATGACTAACCCGCCCTAACACGCCCGCTTCGTATGCGGCGAGATTAAGGGCGGCTAAGCCCCTGGATGGATTCGTCTAGGATTCAGTGGCGGGGTCAGAATCCCCACTGAATCAAGGCTCATTCTATCCGATGACTAACCCGCGGTTTGCCTATTTGGCCGCCGGTTATCGCCGGGCGCCGCGCGAACAACGATCATTGCTGACTTAAGGTAATGCATTACTACCAAACCATAGAGGAGAAAGCGAAATGATCACGCAATTGCTGCGAATCTCAACCACACCGATTAAATATGAACTGGAAATCGAAAGGGCCCGCCTGGAAATCGAGCAAGACTTCATGCCTTCATCGAATATGGAAACAAAGCTGCCCAAGCTCAACGTCAAAACCAGGAATACACAAGTTATGTTAAATACCTATGAAGCCCGTAAATCTCTGGGTTACCAAAACAGCACGGACTGGTACAGAATGAATGCGGAGGCTGGTATGGAGTCGATCAGTAAGACAACGAGAACCTATGTGGAGATTGGGAATGACATGAGCCGGATTGATGAGGGGATTACCATTGCGGATATCTTTGCCCGAAAGGTTCTGGGGGAGGAGCCGATTCTGTTTCAGGCATTTTTGCCCAGCACAGGCGCGGAGATCTCCTGGATACCTTTTGAGATCGATACCCGATTTCAGAAAGGCGAGGTAAGCCTCGACTGGGAGACCATGCGCAATATCATGAACTATGTACCGGGAAGCGTCCGCATGGTTATTCTGCAACAGCCCAGCATTCAGATCGAGTATCTCGGCGGTAGATTCTATTTCCCGCCCAGCGCTGATCCGGATTATAGCGAATAGGAGGAATCAAGAATCCTCATGAAGGTTCAGACGAGAGATTTTGGGGAACTCGAGATCGAAAGCGGGCAGATGCTCCATTTCCGGCAGCCCCTATTCGGTTTCGACGCCTATCATCATTATGCCGTGCTGCATGATCCCGATCTGGGTATGGATATAGCCTGGCTCCAATCTCTGGAGGAAGCGGATCTGTGTTTTGTGCTGGTGAGCACCCAGGTGGTGCAGTCGGGGTATCAACCGCAAATGCCAGCCGGACTGGAAAGCCTGGTGGGTGAAGGCGAATACGAATGCTGGCTCATCGCCGTAGTGCAGGAGGATTTTACACAATCCACCATCAACTTAAAGAGCCCGGTTGTCATCAACTGGAAAACCGGCTTTGGCGCCCAAGTGATTTTAGAGGGCGATTATCCTGTCCGGTATCCTCTGATGGAGGAGGCTGCTTCATGCTGATACTGTCCCGAAAAACGGACGAATCCCTGATCATCGAGGTGGAAGGCCTGGATGAGCCGGTGGAGATCATCATCACGGAACTCAGCGCAAACCAGGTCAGATTAGGGATACAGGCGCCCCAGGGCTGCAAAATATGGCGAAAAGAATTGTTACAAACCGTTGAGTATAACAAGCAAGCCGCCGCCGCCGCTTCCGCGTCCGGCATACGCGGCGTGGCTTCCCAGTTGACGAACAAGGCGAAAGCGCCGGAGAAAATCAGTTCCGGCGAAAAATGAATCCGTACAGGTAAGCTGCTACGGGAGCAGAATGGCGGGTTAGCCATCGCGCCTATGACGAAGCAATCCGCCGGAGGGGTACGACAATGAAAGATCTGGAACAGATGCTGGAATTGCTGGAGCAAAAACGGCTTTACTTTTTGCATTACGAGAAAGAAATGGAAGCTTTGCCCCTTTTGCCCGTGGAGGAACTGGATCCGTGCGTTCAAAGAGGGGCAATCCTTATCGAGAAAATCGAGGAGCTGGATAGCAGGCTGAAGCAACTGGCGCAACAAAACGGTTCCCTGGCCCGCTCGGCGCTGCACCATGATTGTGACCGAAGCCAGCTTTCAGCGGACTTGGGCAAGCTGTATGACGCTTCGATGGCCGTGAAGGCAGTGGCGAGCAGGATCCTGCAAAACGACGCTACGGTTCGCGAGCGCATTGCCTTCGAAAGGGACAAGGCCTTAAACAGCCTTAAGGAAATGAGTCAGCGCAGTTCGTCGGTAGCGAGTAAATACAAGCGTTCCGCCGAAACCGGCCTGAGCGGCGCCCTGGCGGAGCCGAAGGGCAAAGAAGTATAAAAGACGAATCGTTTCATATATAGCAAACATGATCAGTAAGGAATGCGTATACGAACATAATACGCAGGAAAATGAGGGTGATCCTATGGCGACAAATAATATTAACAGCAACTATTTCAGTGTTGCATCCTATTCGAATACCGGTATGTCCGGTATGATTTCCGGCCTGGACACGGAGAACATGGTCAAACAGATGTTATCCGCCACCCAGAAGAAAATCGATAAGCAGAACGCGCTGGCACAGCAAACCCTTTGGAGGCAGGAATTCTATCGGGATATCATTAACGCGATCAATACGCTGCGTAACAAGTATCTCAACCCATCCTTCGACGCCCCGACCGCCACGAACCTTCTCAGCGCGAAGTTCTACAATTCCATGGTTTCTACGGTAAGCGCCGGCAGTGCGGCGAAGGTGATCAGCACCGCGTACAACGCGCCGGTGGGAGATACGAGGATCGTTGTGGAGCAGCTTGCTTCGGCGACGAAACTGACCTCCCAGCTTGGCGTTGGGGTGACAGACAATGTGACGGGCGGCAAGGACTTGACAGACGCCCTGGCGGATCAGAACTTCAACAAAACGCTGGTACTGCAGATCACAGATCCCGGGGATCCCTTGATTCCTTTCGAAGTCACCGTTGACCTGAACGGAATCAATACACAGGAAGGGATGCTGCAGGCAATCAATGGGGCGATTTCCGCTGCGGGTTCTTCCGCTGTCGCAAGCGTGCATGATAACCGGCTGCGGATCACGGACAGCGACCCGAGCGTGAATATCCATGTCACGATGGATAGTACCGATCTGGCTTTGCAGATGACCGGGCTTACCCGGGGCGCGTACTCCTCCGTCATGCAAGCGCAAATCGGCCAGATGCTGCAGGGCGGAACGATCAAAGCGGACGCGGGCGTGTCCCTGACGGTCAATCTGGACGGCGTGGTCAAGCAAATCACCCTGAATCCCCTTTCGACCGGCGGGCTGATAACGGCCTCCGCAGTAGCGGATAGCTTAAACACCGAACTGGACCGGGTTTTCGGGAACTATATCGACGCCAGCCTGGTGGGCGACCGTATTGAACTTCGCATGAATTTTGGCGGAGAAGAAGGCCATACCCTCACCGTCTCCGGTGCGGGCGCGGAGAAACTGGGCATCAGCTCCGGCTCCTCCAGCCGATTGAGCACCGCTTCGAAGATCGGCGATCTGGAAGGGCTGGTAGGGGAGCGTTTTTCCTTCACGATCAATGGCAAGGACTTCAGCTTCTCGAAAAGTGATACCATAGGCACGATGATCAACACGGTCAACGCCGGCAACGCCGGGGTACAGTTGAGCTTTTCGTCGCTGAGCGGCAAGTTTTCCCTGACTGCCGCGTCCACCGGCAGCCAGCACTTCACCGATCCCGCGCAAATCCGGCAGACGGAAGGCAACCTGCTGGGCGCGATCTTCCAGACAGCGGGCGGCGTCCCCATGTTTGACGCAGCGGACTCGGCTGCCAGCGTTACGCTGACCGCAGGCAGTATCCAGGGCGAGTTTTCCGATCTCAGCCAGCTCATCAACGGCGGGGCGCAATTCCGCTTCAATGTGGACGGCGTAGAGTATATGTATTCGCTGCCGACCAAGGATACGGGCCATTTGGGCATACAAGCGGTCGCCCAGCTAAACAGTTGGTTGCGCGAGACCTTCGGCACCTACGACGACAGTGGCACTGAGGTGCAGAACATCGAATTCATCAGGGATACGACAGCCATGACGGCGCAGCTGGAGATACGGAACGGCGCCGCGGTCAGCTTTGCGGCGCCAACGGCGGATATCACCAATACAGTCGGCCTGGAAGCGGGAAAGAAGACAGATCTTGCTTTAGCCCTGGGCCTCAATGTGGGGCAGACCTCCAATTTCGCTACAGCGGATACGCTGGCTGACGACGTTAGCCAGATTCAGGAGTTGATGGGCTACTTTGTCGGCGGCGGCGCAAGTTTTGGCGCCAGTACAACCGTACAGGATGTGATCGATTACGCCAATACGGCATTGGGCGGGTCGGGAACCCTTAGCTTTGCCGGCGGGCGGCTTGTCCTGCAGGCGAGCGGCACGATCACGCTTCCTGTGGATGCAGAGACGCTATTTGGCGGATCCGTCACGCTATCGCCGTCCAGCGGGCAGCTTAGCGACTTTAGCGGTTATACCGCGGGAACAGACGCCATCGTGACGATCAATGGCGTCTCCACTACCCGCAGCAGCAATACCTTCGATTTCGACGGGATGACCATTCAACTCACGTCGGTCAGCGAGAAGGACGGAAGCGGGAATTATATCGATACGGTCATCCATACTGAGCGGAATACGGAAGCGCTGGTAGAGGTATTCAAGTCTTTCGTGGAAGACTATAACGCCATGATCGACAAGCTGAACGGCTATGTCTACGCAGACGCCACCTACCGGAAGTATGATCCGCTTACGGCTGAACAGAAGAAGGAAATGAGCGAAAGGGAGATCGAGCTCTGGGAAGAACAGGCCAAAGGCGGGCTGCTGCGTAATGATAGCATCGTAATGGCGCTCTTAAACAATTTATATACGACGCTGTACACGCGCCCCGCTTCCTCCGGGCTGGCGCTTTATGACCTGGGCATCGAATCCCCTGACTATAAGCAACCGGGCAGGTTAACGCTGGACGAAACCAAACTACGGGAAATGTTGGCCAGCGATCCGGCGGCTGTGGAAGCGCTATTCACCGATCCGCTCAATGGTATCGCGACGCGAATGAATGCGCTGATGGACAATGCCGCCCGGGTCAGCATCGGCAATCCCGGCAGTCTGGTGCAAATGGCGGGCGTACAGGGATCCATAACGGACAGAAACAGCATCATGTATGCCGAACTCGCGAGAATCAACGAAAGGCTGCAGTCCCTTCAGAGCAAATACGAAAAGGAGAGACAGCGCTACTGGAACCAATTTAACGCCATGGAACAGATTATGGCACAGTATATGGCGCAGAGCTCATATATGGCGCAAGCGCTCGCGGATCTGGGCATGTAAGTAAAGGAATTTGCTGAAAATCTTGGGAGTGAATGGATCATGATCAGGCAGCCATCCTATCAGGCCTATAAACAACAGTCGGTAATGACTATGACGCAGGCGGAAATGCTGGCGATGCTGTATGACGGTATTCTCAAAGAACTCTATATCGTGCTGAAAGCCTTCGAGCATCAGCCGCAGGACTTGAGCGAGATCAACCGTGGCCTGCAAAAAGCACAGAAAATAATAAACTATTTAAAAACTTCTTTGGATACGAATTATGATATTGCAAATAATCTATTTTCGTTGTATGATTACTGTAATTGGATTCTGACCCAAGCAAATGTAAAAAAGGATCCTGCGGGGCTTGAGGAAGTCGGGGGTATTGTCCGGCAACTGAAGGAAACATATATTCAAGCCGATAAGAGTATACGGATGCAAACCCCCGACAGTGAGGGGAATCTGCAAGCTTCGACATATGAGTAACATAACGAAAAATAGACAGACATCAATTTAAAAGAGCTAATGAAAAGGAAACCTGGATGTTTTTTCAAGACAAGTCATTTAAAACAATGGAAACCGGCGTCACAGCCGCATGGATACAGCAACAGGTTCACACACAGAATATAGCGAATTATGAGACGCCGGGTTACAAAGCGAAAAGCCTGGTATTTTCGGATGCGCTCATCAGGACCCGCGGCGCCGAGGGAAAACGGCTGGCGCCGTCTACTTACCGTCTGGCGGACAGCGAAGATACCACGATACGCCCGGACGGAAACAATGTGGACATGGACGTCGAAAGTCTGAGCTTATACAAAGCATATGTACAATATAGTATGCTGCTGGAGAAGATCAGAAAAGAAATAAACAACCATATGTATGTGGTCAACAACGCGCCAAGGTAATAAGCAGTATCCCAGGGCGCGCCGGTTCCGCATATCCCGGTAGGGTATAGTGTAAAGAAGTTGGGAAAGGTAAACTATGGCATTTTTAAGATCACTGGATATTACAGGATCCGCACTTACTGCCGAACGATATCGTTCGGAGGTGATCCTGCAGAATATAGCCGGCGCGAATGTAACAAGGACAGCCGCAGGCGGGCCGTACCGCAGGAAGCAAGTCGTATTTGAGGAAAGACCCCTCAGCTTTCAAGATCATGTTCGACATGCCTGTATCCGGAACGGCTACCGAAAAAGCGGCGGCGTAAGGGTCCAACAGATGGTGGACAGCACCAATGCATTGAAACCGGTCTATGATCCCCATCATCCGGATGCGGACGCCGACGGCTACGTTTGGTATCCCAATGTGGATACTACAGAAGAAATAACAGATCTGATGGCGGCTTCCAATGCGTATGAAGCCAACCTGACGGCGCTGAACGTAGTGAAGGCTATGATCAACAAATCTTTGGAAATGACATAATAAAGGGTCAATACAACGCGGTATTATAAGATAGAGACACAAATTAACCAAACCACGGAGAAACAGGATGTGGAGGAGTAGCCGGTACATGGATGGACCGACTGCTTCTCCTTTTGTTTTTTTGTTTCACAATCAAGACGGATACCGCCTTCCGGATGAACAAACAGTTACTACCAATACTAGAATAATATTGAACATTGCTCTCTAAAAACTCTTGTCATTGTAGAACAATTCTTGCATAGGACTTGCATATCGGTACACGTGCAGTAATGTATATAGTGATAGTACCCCTGCATCAAACGCCGCATATAGCGCTCCTGGCGAAGAAAAAAGTGGACTATTTCGGTACAATTTCAAAAAATTAACATTTTTTTTGCGATTCCCTTTACTTCATTGCGCGACCCTAGTATAATAGTTTCATAATAAAATAGGAAAATATGTAGACGACAATCGTTACCGAAAGGCAATTTACCATACAGCAAATACTATTTAAACAATACCAGCAGAGCAAATGAACGAGGAGACAACAAGCTATGTTTATTATTCCTATAGAGCCGATGAAGCCCATGACTCTATCTGAAAGTGGAAAAACCCTATATATTGAGCAAAAAACAAGCCCATTTCAAAACGTGCTGGACAATGCGATCAACTCGTTGAATGAGACAAATGCCGCTTCACGGAATGACGCATATCAGTTAGCTTTTGGTAATGTTGATAATATTGGTGAAATCACGATTAATACGCTTAAAGCGGAAGCTATGATTCAAACCACTGTGCAGATCACTTCCCGGATCCTCA
This sequence comes from Clostridiales bacterium, assembly GCA_009777025.1. GTDB lineage: Bacteria > Bacillota > Peptococcia > DRI-13 > UBA5745 > WRMS01. Next base: position 11,365 of record WRMS01000040.1, read on the forward strand.
ATGCTTATAAGGAGATTATGAATATCCAAATTTAACAATAAATACTGTTTATTATTGATTTTGGTGAATAATTCCTGAATACGCATTGAAAGTGAGTTAAGAAGTGGCAACTCCTACAGAGAGAAAGAACACGATACAAACGCTGCGCGTTTATATCGATAGCATACCGCCAAAAAGAAAAAGAATTCTACTTATCAGCGCCGGCGTTTTCCTTGTGCTTGTCATCGCTTTGTCTTTTCTGTTGCTTTACAGAGGCGGAGGGAGCAACTATAGGGTGCTTTATACAGGCCTGGATACGGTAGAATCCATCGAGGTCTATGACGCCATAAACGAATTGGGCGTCACGCCCCAGATTGACAGGCGCGGGCAGATATTGGTACCGGAATCCCAATACGATTACCTGCTCCTTCAACTGGCGGCAAGAGGCCATCCGCGAAGCACGCTGGCTTATGATGTATTTCTCGATAACACGGGAATGACGTCCACGGAATCCGACAAGAAGCAGATCATGATCTTCCAGCTTCAGAACCGGATCCAGGATACGTTGCATAGAATATCCGGCGTTGAAAATGCCGTGGTGAATCTGACGATTCCCGACGAGAGCAACAGCGTGTGGATCTTGGCAGACCCGGAAAGGAGCCAGGCGACGGCAGGGGTCATGCTGAACTTGGGCAGGAACGTGGAAATGTATCCGGAACAAGTTTCCGCAATCAAAACCCTGGTCGCCGCCAGCGTGCCGAAAATGCTGCCGGAAAACGTCAGCGTAATCAACGCGGCAACCGGCCTGGAGATGGCCGGACTGGAAGCGGGGCTGACGACCGTGAGCGGCAGTCTGCTTGCCATGCAGTTGGAGCAGACATTCCAGGAACTGGTGGAAAGCAATGTGCGCCGGATCCTGATCCCCTGGTACGGGGAAAAAGGCGTATTCGTCGTCGCGCGGATCACCCTTGATCTGGACAGAATGATCCAGGAACGCTACGAACTCCTGGAACGAATAGGCCCCGACGGAGAAAATGAAGGCGGATTTGTCGACCATCACGAAGTCGAAGGCATCGTGGAGGGCGTCGGCAATGTAGCCGGCATCGTCGGCGAAGAAAATAATACGGACGTTCCCACCTACCTGACGCCGGGCGGCGCCGCGGCGCAAGATTATGCCCACTACTACGGTTCCATCGATTATAACTACGGTTATCTGAAAACCCAGATCGAAGGCGGCAGCGGGCGAATTAAACGGGGAACGGTCTCCGTCATCGTGGATGAACGGAATCTGTCGGAAGCCCGCAGAATGGAGCTGATCGATACTATATCCATGGCTGCCGATATCGCGCCGGAATTCATCGCCCTATCGGCGCTGAACCCGCCGCCGCCGCCCATCATCCCCGTGGATCCGGAAATGGAAGCGGCGACCAGGTTCTGGGAAAACCTGCCCCTCTGGGTATGGCTTGCCGCCTTAGCCTTACTGCTGCTGATCGTCCTGCTGATCGTCTTCTTTATCTATATGCGCAGACGGGCGGCCAGGCTTGCCGCTGAGCGCGAAGAGGCCCTCCTGCAGGAGCAGGAGACCATGATGGACGAGATCGAACGGTACAAGAAAGAGCTGGCAGACGCCGCGATGGCTTCCGTCAATGTCAAAGACGACGCGATAACCAACGAAATCCGCCAGTTTGCGAAAGATAATCCGGAAATCACAGCGAATCTGCTGAGAAGCTGGTTGAAGGAAGGAGAAGAAGCTTAACTATGGCTGCGACTGCAACGAGATCGAAACCAAAACTCGGATCTGCCGGAAGGGCTGCCGCTGTTATCGTTGCCCTGGGCGCGGACCACGCCTCCGGCGTCTACCGGCATTTAAATGAAGAAGAAATCGAGCGGCTTTCTCTGGAGGTCGCCAAACTAAACCGATTGTCGCCGGAGGAACTGGCGGAAATCATAGAAGATTTTTATGGCCTGTGCATCACCCAGAAGGTCATCTCGGAAGGCGGCATCCTCTACGCAAAGGATGTATTGGAAAAAGCTTTCGGTAAAGAACAGGCGGCAAACTTCATGGAACGGATATCCAAATCCATGCAAGTCAGGGCTTTGGAATTTATCCGGAAAGCCAGCAACAAGAATCTGATGATCATGCTGCAAAACGAGCACCCGCAGACGGTAGCCTTTGTGCTGTCTTACGCCAGGGCCGACCAGGCCTCCTTCGTGATCGCTTCGCTGGAAAGGGAGATGCAGCTCGACGTCATCCAAAGGATCGCCAAGTTGGAGAGCGTTTCGCCCGATGTGGTAAATACAGTGGAGCATGTGCTGGAGAACCGTTTCTCCTCCGTGATATCGGTGGACATGACGGAAATCGGAGGCGTCAACTACGTGGCGGATATCATGAACCATACCGACCGTCAGACTGAGAAACATATCTTTGACGAATTGAATAAACGGGATCCGCTGCTGTCCGAAAGCATCCGGAAGCTCATGTTTGTCTTCGAAGATATTATCAATATGGACGACATCACGATCCAGCGTTTCCTCCGGGAAGTGGATTCCCAGGATCTGGCCATCGCGATCAAAGGTTCCAATGATGAAGTCAAGGAAACCCTGCTCAATAATGTGTCCCGCCGCGCAAGGGAAACGATACTCACCGACATTGAATACCTGCGGAATGTCCGTTTGAAGGATGTGGAAGAAGCCCAGCAGCGGATTGTCAATATCATCCGCAGCCTGGAGGAATCCGGTGAAATCGTGATATCCAGAGGCGGAGAGGATGAGATCATTGCCTGATATCTATAAACTGCCATGGTTTGCCATCCCTGTGGGAGATATCGTGGAAATCCCCGAACTATCCATGGAAGCCGCTTTGGCGGAGAAAGAATCAGCGATGCAAGCGGAGGAAAGCCGCCGGGAAGAACTGCTTGCCGGGGACGGGGACGACGATCTCATAGACGGCGACGGCTATCCCTTCGAAGAGAGAAGAAAGAGCGACCGGCGGCAGGGAGACCGGAGAAAAAGCGACCGCCGCGCGGAAGACAGCGAAAACCCGGACAGTGTGAACCGTCTATACAGGGAACGGCTGGCCCTGACGAAAGAAGAATTCTTTGTTGAGATAGAACCCGAGCTGCGGAGCGTATTGCAGCGCCAAATGGAGGAGATACGGAATGAAGCGTTCGGCGAAGCCCTGAATCAGCAGCGTACGCAGATCAGCGCGGTGCTGGATGAACTGGATCGCAAGAGCAAAGAACAGGAAGAGCGCTACCGGAACTTCATGAAAGAGTTCGCGGAAGAGCTGAAGTATATGGCCCTGGACATCGCGGAAAGGATACTCCATAAGGAAATCGTGGAAGATAAGCATGCGCTGGATTCCATGATCCTCCAAATGGTATCCGAAGTGAAGAACGCAACCTGGATCAGTGTGGAAATCTCCGACCAGGCGGAAAGCCTGGCGGAACAGTTGCGGACGCAGCTCCAGAAAGCGGAGCAGGGGAAGCAAATATTTATAGAAATGAAAGACATCCCGCCGGACGCAGTCCGCATCGTTACCGAGGAAGGGATTGTGGACGCCACGTTATCCGTGCAGCTCAAACAGCTGCGGGAGGCTTTTATGAAAGCGGAAGAAGAAGGAGACTGAGGTTTGGGGGTTATCGAGAAGGATCTGGCTAAGTACTACCGTGTTTTGCGTCACAGCGATCTCTGCGTCTATGAAGGGAAAATCAGCAAGATCGTGGGAATGACAGTGGAAGCCACAGGCCTTGTCTGCAGCATCGGCGACATCTGTCGCATCTCTCTGGAAGGGAAAGGGGAAAGCATCATCGCGGAAGTGGTGGGTATCTCCGGCAGCAACGCCTATCTGATGCCATATGAAAGTATGAATGGGATAGGGTATGGTTCTTCTGTAGTCAACACTGGAAAGAAGTTGACGGTGAGAATCAGCGACGCCCTCATCGGCCGGACGGTGGATCCCCTGTGCAACCCCATAGACCGGGGCCCCGCCATCGAGGGCGGCGTCCATGTATCCATCGACGGGGAGCCGTCGAACCCAATGAGCAGGCCGCCCATTGTCGAACCTATGGATATGGGCGTGAAATCCATCGATTCGCTTCTTACGATCGGCAAGGGACAAAGGATGGGGATTTTCTCCGGCAGCGGCGTGGGAAAAAGCACCTTGATGGGGATGATTGCCCGCAATGTCAAAGCCGACATCAATGTCATCGGCCTTGTGGGCGAGCGTGGACGCGAGGTCGTGGAATTTATCAATAAAGATTTGGGGGAAGAAGGAATCGCCCGCTCCGTATTGGTCGTCGCGACGTCCGATCAGCCCGCAATGATGCGCTACAAAAGCGCCCTGACCGCCACGGCTGTCGCCGAATACTTTTGTAAACAGGGCAAAGACGTCCTTCTAATGATGGACTCCCTGACCCGTTTTGCCATGGCACAGCGGGAAATCGGCCTCAGTACCGGCGAAGCGCCTGTGGCCAGAGGCTATACGCCTTCTATCTATTCCGCCATGCCGAAACTGCTGGAACGCAGCGGCAGGTTCGAAGCCGGTTCCATCACCGGTATCTATACCGTACTGGTGGAAGGGGATGATACCAATGAGCCGGTATCCGATATTGTCCGGGGGATCATCGACGGCCATATCATTCTCTCCCGAAAGATGGCTTCCCGGAACCATTATCCGGCAATCGATGTATTAAACAGCATTAGCCGCCTGATGAATGAGATCGTGGACGAAGCGCATTTGGATACGGCGTCCATGTTCCGCAATATGCTGGCGGTATATAAAGAAAATGAAGATCTGATTTCTATCGGCGCTTACAAAAGCGGAACCAATCCCGCGCTGGACAACGCCATCGCCCACAATGACAAGATGAACGCTTTCCTGAAGCAGGCGGTAGGCGAAAAATACGACTATGGCGAGACGATAGAATTGATGGCGAAAGCAATACTATAACTTAGGCTGCGCCGCTTTGGATTAGGGGAGCAGCTTATCATAGCAAAGGACGGACATTCGAATATGAAATCTTTCGTGTTTTCCCTTGAGCGAATGCGGGACTACCGAAACCAGGTGCTGGACACGGAAAAAAATACGCTCATGGCGTTACACAAGCGTTTGTTTGCGGTCGAAGAAAAAATCCGGCAGTGCCGGGAATTTCGACAGTACAAAAGGGAAGAAATGCAAAGGAAACAACAACAGGGCTCGACCATGCGCGAACTGGAGGAATACAAGTTTTATCTGGAGAACATGCGCATGCAGCTGGACGCCTTGGAAGAAGAGCGAATCCAGGCCGCGCTGGAAGTGGAACGCCAGCGCAAGGTGGTGATCAAAGCTTCCCAGGACGTATCCAGCTTAGATAAATTGGAAGAAAAGCAATTAGAAGATTACCATTATTTGGAAGCCAGAGACAACGAAAAGAACATTCAAGAACATGTCATTACGCAGTTGGTGTATTCCCGGGACGGCCTCCATTAGCCATTCGCGCGCCAGGGGAATCGCGGTCTCAGGGAATTGATCATACTTTAATAAGGATAACCAGGATGAATAGGACAGAAAGGAGGTGATGCATATGGAAATGAATCAACTCGCGCAGCTCGTCATGGAAATACAGCAGGGGGCTCCGGTCACCGGCATAGCAGGCAGGGAACGGCATGCCGCCCTGGGCGGCGACGGCTTTACGCAAATCTTTCTGCAGTTGATGAACAACCCGGAAGAAGCCGGACTGTATCCGGATCTGATGGGATTGGTAACGCAGCCGGAAGAGGAAGACAATGCAGGCAAGAAGTCTCTGCATTGGGAAATGCTGATGGCGATACTGGATATGGCGCCCAGAGAGCTGGATTTCCGGCAGTTTGCGCTTCAGGGTACAGAAGCCGGCACAGCGCCGGCGCCGGAAAGGATACAGGCAGTCCCTTTAGCGATTGCTGATGCAAGGCGCTTGCTCCTCACGGCGGAAGGTTTCCGGGAACGGTTTACAGCCGAGGCATTCGCGGAAGATCTTACAGGGATGCTTGCCATGGACGGGGACGCGATCAGACAAGTCCCGCAGCCGGTCGCAGAACTAGCGCCGGATACGGGAGAAACAGAAGCCAAAGAAGGCGCAGGCGCGACAAGCATTGCTTGGGAAACAGAATTCGCCGGCGCCGCAGATCAACCGGTCCCCAGGACAGACCTAGCCGGAGAAAGGGGATTCGCGGCGATCGAGGACGCGGACAATACGACCGTCCTAGTCAAGGTCATCGGTTACCGGGCGCCCGAAGAAAGCCGGGCAGGCGAAGAAGAGCTCTGGCCGGGCCAGGAGCAGTTCAGGCAAGCCATACAGGAGGCGAAGCACAGGTTGGCGGATAAGGAGAACAAAGCCGACGCGGCGCCGAAAGGGGCTTTGCCCGTAGAAAATCACTTTATCGCCCAGATGGCCGGACTACGCGTAGCGGATAGTCAAGCTGAAGAAACACCGGGGATACCGGATCAGATTCTGCTGAGATTGTCCGGGAACCTGTCGGCGGGCAGAGGCGAGTTTGTCATGAAGCTCATTCCGGAAGGACTGGGCGAGATCAC
>WRMS01000041.1 GCA_009777025.1 Clostridiales bacterium
TGACCGCTAAGCGCGCCGCCGGGCAGACGGCTGAGTTCCACTTTCAGCCTGGCGACCTCGCCGCAAGCAGCAAACCCGTACCGGCGATAATAGTCATAATCAAAGGGATACAGGGCAGCCGCACAGACGCCTCTCTCCCGCAGAAACGCGAGGCTCTCCCGTATCAGGGCGGACATATGCCCCTCCCCGCGGCGGGCGGGCGCTGTGGTGATTCCCGAAAGCATCGCCGCGTCACAGGCGGCGTCCCGTATGCTGAGGGATAAAGGTACGCTCACGATTTGCGCCACAAGATCCTGATCGTCAAGTAAAGCGAACACCTCTCCCGCTCTCCGCCGAAAATACCAATCTGTGAATGCGGGCGTATCCGCGAAGCTGTACATCCAAAGCTCCGCGGCCATGTGTCTTTCTTCTGCTGAAAGGCTTCGCATACACAACATAGCGTTTACCTGTTTCTTTCGATTGGCATGATGCATCTCATTGCCGCCGGTTGCTTGACTTTATCAAGCGCTGGCTTTGCGGATCAATCGGCTTCCTCCGCTAAGACGGCATGGTATTTTTCAATCATTCGCGCGGGGTTGTAGGATTGCTTGGAGCGCCGTAAACCTTCGTCGCCCATGTCTTCCTCGCGGTTGATCCATAGGAGATCCGCGAAGGCATGGCTCGAGAATTCCCGGTTGATCAGCGAAAACAGTTCCGGTATCCGAAGATTGGCTTTTTCGATATGGATTACTGCCATATCCCCGGTGAGGCGCTCGCCTATGCTGAACGCTTCCGGCCTGCCGTCCACCAGGATGACGCCGCCCACGGTATCCAGCTCTTTGGCGTGATAAAGGGCGCGCCTGACCGATTCGCGTTCGCTTTGCAGGGACTCTGGATCCTCATGGGTCGAGAGCCAGGAGTCGTACACCTCCATACAGTCGTCCGCCATAGCCGGATCATAGGTCCTGTACTCGTAGCGACGCCCATAAACGCTCATAAACCGGTTGATATGGTTGCGCTTCGACTGGTATTTTTTACCTGTCAGTTCAATCAGGTCCCTGGTGTGATAAACATAATCATCCAAGCGTGCTTCACGTTCAAAATGAAAACGACCCGGAAGACGCGCGCGAAGCTTATCGCAATACCATGCGGGCAGGCTGTGCATGGAAAAACGCCGACCATCCGCTTTTGCCGTCCTGATAGCGGTTTCCAGCGCTTCTTCGAGTTTGTCATCTTCTGCGAAAGCCATGAGATAATGCAGTATGCCTTTCGGCCAGGTGCGAAGGAGCATAAAGTCTCCGGTGTCCAACCATTCGATGTTTTCCGCGCCTTCCCAGATATAGAGATTTGTAAACGTATACTCGCTAGCCTCATTGTCGGGGAACATTCGAAGGCGGCGCGAAAGCCTCTCCCTGTCCCCCAAAGCAATGGGTTCAAACGAAGCCATAAACCCTCCCCTAACTTCTATCAAATTGAAAGTACAAATCCATTATAGCACCATCTTTTCACATTGTAAAACACCCTCTTCCCCTGTAGAAGATATCGGCGTTACGGTAAAAATATTATGGGGATAATTATCAGGAGAATAACTTGACCCTACACAGCGGATTGATTATTATAGTATTTATACGAATGGGGGTGACAGGGAGAGTTGACCCGGGATAATCTGTCGAATGTCGGCGCGGAAATGATCAGGCTGGTGGATATTCATAAAGAATTCGATGGCGTGACCGTGCTGGATCGGATAAATCTGAGCATTGCTAAAAATGAGTTTGTTACCCTTTTGGGGCCTTCCGGCTGCGGCAAAACGACGATGCTTCGCATTATCGGCGGCTTTGAATCCGCAACGACCGGCGATGTACTGTTTGACGGGGAGCGGATCAACGATATTCCCGCCTATCAGCGAAAAGTGAATACGGTTTTTCAGCGCTACGCTTTGTTTCCTCATTTGAATGTCTTTGAGAATATTGCGTTTGGTCTTCGTATTGCGAAGAAGGACGTAAAAGAAATCAGGGATAAAGTGCAATCCGCTTTAGAACTGGTGGAAATGCTGGGCTTTGAGAAGAGGACGATCCAGTCCCTTTCCGGGGGACAGCAGCAGCGGGTAGCCATAGCCCGTGCGGTGGTCAATGAACCAAAAGTACTGCTGCTGGATGAGCCGCTTGCCGCCCTGGATTTGAAACTGCGCAAAGAAATGCAGTTGGAACTGAAGAATATGCAGAAACAATTAGGCATTACCTTTGTTTTTGTGACCCATGACCAGGAGGAAGCCCTGACCATGTCGGATACGGTAGTCGTGATGAAAGAGGGGATCATTCAGCAGATCGGAAGCCCCATCAATGTTTATAACGAGCCCACAAACATCTTTGTTGCGGATTTTATCGGGGAAAGCATCATTCTGGAAGGACGCTACCTGGAGCACTGTATGGTGGAGTTCGCCGGTCAGAAGTTTCCCTGCGTGGATATTGATTTTGCGCCGATGGAGCAGGTGGATGTGGTCATCCGGCCCGAGGACGTGGATATCGCGGACGACCCGGCGGAGGGCGTTTTGCAGGCAAAGGTGAGTTCCGTCGTGTTCAAAGGGGTGCATTACGAGATGCTGGCGGAGACGGACGACGGCCTGGAGTGGATGATTCACAGTACCACCATGGCGCCTATCGGGCAAGTCATCGGTATGTCCATCAAGCCGGATAACATTCACCTGATGAAAAAGGAGACAAAGGGGCCGGAGGTGACGGCAAGTTGAAGCGAAACTGGCTGTTATACCCCTATGTCGTTTGGATGATCCTGTTCACTGTCGTCCCCATCCTGCTGGTGTTTTACTACAGCGTGACGGTACAGGGCGGCGGGTTCAGCCTGACGATGGCCCATTATGCGAGGGTTTTTGAGCCTTTGTACATGTCGGTCATCTGGCGCTCCATCCAACTTGCCCTGGTGAGTACCATAGCCTGCTTTATCCTTGGTTATCCCGTAGCGATGATCCTGGCCAACAGCCCGGACAAACAACAGTTTAGCCTCATCGTTCTCTTTGTCGTGCCCATGTGGATGAACTTCCTGGCCAGAACGTACGCCTGGCTGTCCATCATGGAGAACAACGGGATCATCAATGCTTTCCTGGGCCTGATAGGCGTCGGGCCATTAAGCCTCTTATATAACGCGGGAGCGGTTGTGCTGGGTATGGTCTATAACTACGTGCCCTTTATGGTTTTTCCGATCTATACGGTGCTGCGCAAGCTTGACCCTTCGCTGATCGAAGCGGCGGAAGACCTGGGCGCGAACCCTGTCCGATCCTTCCTGAAGGTTACCTTCCCATTAAGCTTACCCGGCGTGCTTTCCGGCGTCACCATGGTGTTTATGCCCTCTGTGACGACCTTTGCCATTTCTCAGCTCCTGGGAGGCGGCCAATTCACCCTCATCGGAAACCTCATCGAACAGCAGTATTTGCGGACCTATGACTGGGGCTTTGGATCGGCGCTGTCCATCATATTGATGATCATCATCCTGATTTCCATGGGCTTGATGTCCAGGAGCAATGTCTACGAGGAAGGGGGGCTGATATGAGGGCGATCCTGAAGAAATGCTATCTTTGGCTGATTTTCATCTTTTTGTACGCTCCCATTCTCGTGTTGATCCTGTTTTCCTTTAATGTTTCCCGCTCCCGGGGAAACTGGGGCGGCCTGAGTCTTCGATGGTATGGGGAATTGTTTCAGGACAGGGCGATCATGACCGCATTGGGCAATACAGTGCTTATCGCGCTTGTCGCCGCCGCCGTTTCCGCCGCCGTCGGCACAGTTGCCGCCGTGGGCATATACAGGCTCAAGGGTTGGAAGAAAAGCTTCGTTATGAACATAACGTATTTACCGATCCTTAACCCGGACATCGTCATCGGCATCTCCATGATGATTCTGTTTATCGCTATGTCCTTTCCCCGGGGTATGGCAAGCCTGATAGTATCCCATATCACCTTCGGGCTGCCTTACGGCGTGATTTCTGTGCTCCCGAAGCTGGCGCAACTGGATCCGCAGATTTTTGACGCTGCCCTTGACCTGGGCGCCACGCCGCGGGAAGCGTATTTCAAAGTCATTCTGCCCCAGATTTTGCCGGGTGTGTTTACCGGATTTCTGTTGGCTTTCACCATGTCTGTAGATGATTTTGTAGTCAGCTTTTTTGTCACGGGAAACGGCGTCGCCAATCTGGCAATTTCCATTTATTCCATGTCGCGCCGGGGAATCAATCCCAAAATCAATGCCGTCCTTACCCTTTTGTTTATCGCTGTGGCGGCGATGATGTATTTGATCCAAAGGCGACTGCGGAAAAGCAGCCGCGAAGCAGTATAGTTAAAGTAATGAATAATTGTGCGGGCGGGACGAACATGGTAGAATAAACGCAGTTCACCTGAGTACAATCAGGCAGAGGGGAGTGGATTCAAAAGTGAAAAAGTTCTTCAAAGTGATACTTAGCGCCAGTGTTGTGGTCCTGTTGCTTATTTCTTCAGGCTGCGGCGGCAGCAGGCAAACGCTGAACGTGTTTAACTGGGGGGATTATATTGATCCTCAGGTTTTGAAGGATTTTGAAGAAGAGTTCGACATTCGGGTGGTATATGAAGAGTTTGATACCAATGAAGATATGTATGTGAAAATAGCCAATAACTCCGGCAAATACGACGTCGCGATACCTTCGGATTATATGATCAAACGGATGATTAACGAAGATATGCTGATCCCGATTGATCTGTCGATGATCAGCAACTATGGGGGAATCGAGGAGAGACATAAGCGCCTTCCATTTGACGAGGATAATCAATACTCAGTGCCCTACATGTGGGGGACTGTGGGCATTTTGTACAACACAACCATGGTGGACGAAGAAGTGGACAGTTGGGATATCCTATGGGACAGCAAATATGAAAAACAGATTTTTATGATCAATTCCATGCGCGATTCGATCGGCATTACCTTAAAGCGGCTGGGATACTCCCTCAATACGAAGAATGAGCGGGAGATACTGGCGGCAAGGGATGCGCTGCTGGAACAAAAACCCCTGGTCTTGTCCTATGTAGGCGATGAGATGAAAGACAAAATGGTCGCAGGGGAAGCCGCTTTGACGGTAGCCTGGTCCGGGGACGCCGCCGTCTGCATATCAGAGAATGAGGATCTGGCTTATGTAATACCGGAAGAGGGCAGTAACATCTGGGTCGACTCAATGGTAATCCCAAAAACCGCGCAAAACGTGGAGGCGGCCCATCAGTTTATTAATTTCCTGTGCCGGCCCGAGGTGGGGCTCATGAACGCCGAATACATCGAATATGCTTCCCCTATCGGCGCGGTCCGGGAACAGCTGCCGGAGGAAGTAACCGGGGATATCGCATTTTATCCCGGTGTGGATGATCTCCAGAATTCGGAAGTGTTTGAGGATCTGTCGGACACGCTGGAGATCTATGACCGGGTATGGACTGAGGTTTTGGCTAGATAAAACGCAGGGGGATTTATGAGTGAGGAAGACAGGCGAAAACAGGAGGCTATTGCGGACACCTCATCTTTGCTGGATGTGGTGGAAGAAGAATTCCCTGAGAAGGTGAGGGGTTTATTCGGGGGCTTAAGTCAAATCGGGAAACTGTTAACCGTTGAAGACTGGTTGAAGATCCTGACCCGTTCCCGCTCTTCCCTGGAGGACGCCTGGAAGGACAAAAAGTAAAGGGCGCTTTGTTGCTAAGCCCGTTGAAACGCAAGGGATAGATTGTCGCCTGCCACCGGACGACGGGCGGGTCTTTGTCTGCGCAGAGAAAGAAGATTCGGCGACGCGAAAAGAGGTATCCGGTGAACGCATCGGCTTTGAAAAAGAAGAGGCTGCCTGTCTGGATAAAGGTTTTGTGCATTGCGCTGATTGTCATTGCTGTCCTTGCCGCAGGCGTCATGATTTGGCAGAGATACTTTTTGGTTCTGCCAAAATCGGTTGTCATTCCGCCTGAAGAGGAAGACGGTCCCGAAGCGCCGGCTGTAACCGCAGGATTGGATCAATTTGACATTCTCCTGCTGGGGCTGGACAGCAGAGAAAGCGAGCCGGAATTAGGAGATCGGACGGATACGATATTGCTGGTGAATATCGACTCCGAAAACAACCACGCCTCCGTCCTTTCCATTCCGAGAGACACCAGGGTGCGTTATGACGGCAAATGGCGCAAGATCAATGAAGTGTATGGTATTGATGGCTGCGAAAGCAGCGTAAAAGCTGTGGAAGAGCTGTTATCGATGCATATCGACCGGTATGCTGTTGTAGATTTCCAGGGGGTCATCGAGTTGGTGGATATGCTGGGCGGCGTCGATGTGGATGTGCCGGTGAGAATGTATAAACCGCTGGAGAATATCGATTTACAGAAAGGGCCCGGGCAGCATCTGAACGGCTATGACGCATTGGCGTATATGCGCTATCGGGACGAAAGGCTCTCCGATATGGACCGCTCGGAGCGCCAGAAGGAAGTCCTGCTCCAACTGGCGGGCAAGCTCCAGGACCCCGCTCAACTATTGAAACTGCCTTCGCTTGTGGATACGGCGCTGAGTTATATCCAAACCAATATCAGTCCGCAGGAAATCCTGGCCCTGGCTAAATATAGCAGCGCCATACTGGACAATGGAGTGGATAATCGCGTGCTACCAGGCGTCAATGATCTATACCTGGGAGGATGGTATTATGTGCCGTTTTTAGAAGAATTAGGATTACCCATAGGCGAGGCTGAATTGGAGTATCGGGCCTATCTGGCGGAGCAAGCCAGAATAGCTAAGGCGCAGCAGGAGGCGGATACAAAAGACGCCAATGTAGGCGATACAGATGAGGATAATAGTGATGAGGATGAAGATGAGGATGAAGCCGTTGCGGAAATGCAGGCGGACGCAGTGGACGAGATAGAATCCGATACGGCAGAAAACCCGGTTATTGATGAAGCCCGTTAGACAATCCATAACTAAGATGAGCTGCGCCCATAACCCAAAGCTGCGCAGCCTTAGGTGAATGTTACATGGGACGCTGTCCCATACCCTGTCGGCATTCGCGCGCATGTCGCTCATGCCTTCCGCTTTGCGGCGCTGCGTTACCGCAGCGTTAGCAACTGACACTTTTGACTTCTTGTTTTAAATTGATGCCTTGAGGGTGTCAGTTACTAAGGGGGGATTCCTATAGCGCCGCATCCGGATGCGGTTCGCGAGCGCGGTGAAGGATGGCTGAGGAGATAGGCATGCAGGCAGGTGCGCGTAAGCTGATCGCCGAAACCGGCGAGGATGGGCAGGAACGTCAGCTTTGGGCGAGGGAAATCAACGGCGTGACCGAGTATGATATGGTCGTCAACGGCGTTTTTCTTATGTCGTCCGATAGCGCGGAGACGGAAAAGCTGCTGGTGCGCCGCGGGATAGAGATAGCTGGCTGCCGGAAGGGTGATATTCTGATCGGCGGCTTGGGAATGGGTTTCTCTGTCAGGGAGGCATGCGAAAACCAGAGCAGCCCGGTCTCCATCGACGTGGTGGAAATCGATCCGGTAGTGTTTACATGGAATCTGCAGTTGATCGACCGGAATAGGGCGTATCTGGCGGATCCGAGGGTGGCCTTGATTCAGGATGACTTTGTTCACTTTGTCCGCAAGACGAAAAAAAAGTACCATGTGATTTGTATGGATATCGATAATGGGCCCATGCTTCTGGTCTATGAAAAAAACGAGTATGCGTATTCGTCGTCTTTTTTTGCGCGGGTAAGGAAAGCGTTATATGAAAATGGCGTTTTTGCCATATGGTCGGGCAATGAGGATGCGCGACTGTATGCAGAACTGTCGGCTTCCTTCCGCGAATGCCATGTGGAAGAAGTCTATCAGGATATCCAAGGCAAACCAATCTCCTATTATCTGTACTTTGGCTTGAAGTGAGCGACATTGGTACAGGTCTGTGATTATGGCAGAGGGATAGCGTCTGGCAAGGCGGTAGGCGCTTTTGCATCAAAGACACCAAATGGGCGCTTGCCGAAGCTATAGAAAAATCACGATGATTTTTCAGGCGATGGGAGCCACGGACGGCGACTCATCGCCGGTATGGCGCAGGCAGCTTGTCTTTTTGGTGTTTTGCCTGCGTATAGCGCCGTGCCTGCCGGATGCTCTCCCTCTGCCTGAGGAAGGCCCTGAATAAAACTGAACTGTCACTTAAGTGAAAGTTGCCTGTAGAAATGATGCTTGCCAAACCACCAGCACAGGGTGAAATTTTCCCGTAAAAGTGTTAAAATAGGGGAAATCAGTTGTGAAGAAAGGGAGGATATCATGAGTAATGTAGCAGCAAATGATGTAAGAGACAAGTACGATAAAGCTTTTGCCACCATCCGCGGAATCATCGAGGCCTTTCCGGAAGACAAATGGCTGCAACCGCATGGGGATGAATACTACATTCCCTGCCGCATCGCATATCATTTGGCCGTATTCATTGACGGCATAATCGCCGGAAATTTCAGTAATCCGGATTTTGGCGCGAAGCTTCCTTTTGGGGACTGGATGAAAGGCACGACCGAAACCCTTCCTGACAAAAAGAAGTTCCTTGCGTATTTTGAGGAAGCGGTTGCCCATGGGAAAAAAGCGCTGGAGGCGCTGACCGACGAATCCCTGATTGCCCCGCTCGCGCCGGAACAAGCCCGTTTTGGCGCCACCGCTGTGGGGATGCATCTGCAGTTCATGCGGGAATTGTCCGACCATACCGGCGAGCTGAACAAGATGCTGGTCGAAAACGGACTGGAAGACATCTGGATTTCCAGGTAAGGTTCCGGGCTACATACAGACGCCGAGTTTAGGATGAATCAATTATGGAGATAGCAGATGAGGTAGGTCCTTTCACTTCCGATTCAAGCGACGGGACATACCTCATGCTATTTTATTATATGGGCGTTGCGAGTATAATAATCATGGTATCCGGCAGGATGCCAAATGAAACAGGCAGAGAGTAGCATTGATGAGAAAAATCGCAAACTTCATAGTAGAGCATCGGATACTGACGCTGATTATGGTTCTGACCGCCGCGGCGTTCTGCGGAATGCTGGCCTTACGGGTGGATATCAACAGCGATATGACCAAATACTTATCCGAGAGCTCTTCCATGAAACAGGGAATGGACGTCATGCAGGAGGAATTCCCTGACTTAGAAGACAGATATACGATCCGGGTTATGTTCAGCGGGCTGCCCTATGCGGAAAAGCCGGCGATCAAAGCCGAACTGGAAAGCATTCCCTATGTCGAAAGCGTCGAATACAAAGCGGACGACAGGAACTACAATATTGACGAACACAGCCTTTATATCATCAGCACGCTGCATGATTATGAATCGGCGGAGATGCGCAGTATCGAAAGCGCTTTGGACGCGCGTTTTCCTTCCTATACCATGGTTTACATGAATGACGACGGACCGGGTACCGGCTTGACCGCGCAAATTATCCTGATTGCGGTCAGCTTTGCTATGGTGATTCTGTTTGTCATGTGTGAGTCCTGGCTGGAGCCGATCCTCTTTCTCGCGGTGATGGGCGTCGCGATCCTCTTTAATATGGGTACCAATGTCTTTCTGGGCAGCATTTCGGTGGTAACCGCATCCATCAGCGCCGTTCTGCAGCTCACGCTTTCTATGGACTATTCCATCATGCTGCTCGACCGATACCGGCAGAAACTGGAGCATACCGACGACATCTACGAGGCCATGAAAAACGCTCTCGTAGAAGCCTTTGCCGCCATAACCGGCAGCTCGGTTACCACTATCGTGGGGCTTTTGGCGCTGGTATTTATGAACTTTAAAATTGGAAGAGATCTGGGGTTTGTGCTTGCCAAGGGCGTTTTCTTCAGTCTGTTTTGCATCCTCACGATTCTGCCCGCCGTAGTTTTGCTGTGTGACAAAGCCATTAGAAAAACGGAAAAAAAGGTGCTGCAGATCAACCTGGATGCGGTTTCCCGCTTTGCCTTCCGCTATCGCTACATCCTAACAGGCGGCTTTGTCGTTTTGCTGGCTGGCGGATTCCTTCTACAGACGCAAACGCATATCGCGTATACCATGGAAAAGCCGGATCCTATACAGGAAGTGTTTCCCACCACCAATACCGTGCTGATCCTCTTCGACAATGACGATGAGCAGACCATTACGGATATCACGGGATATCTGGAAGAAAACGAATATGTAAAGAGCGTATCTTCCTTTTCTACGACTATCGGCAAGCCTTACAGCTCTGCGGAACTGGCTGACGAACTGAACGGGATGGAGGATACCGATATCGACCTGGATGCGACGGTGCTGGACATTCTCTATTATTACGCCTTCATGAACGGCGCCACAGGGAGCATTTCGGCCGGTGATTTCCTTCGGTTCATCTTGGATGACGTCCTCAACAACCAGAACTTTGCGGACCGCCTGGACGAGGAGATACGGGATAACCTGGATATGCTCTCCCTATTCGCCGACAAAGCCGAGCTGTCCGCGCTCCGGAGCGTGTCCGGGATAGCGTCCGCCTTCAAGCTGGACGAAAAAGACGTCGCGGATCTGCTGGCTTATTATTTCGGAGAATACGGCGGGTCAGACGCGGGCAGGATGACGCTGCCGGAATTTGTAGGCTTTATCCGGAGCGATATCCTGACAGACGAGGATTTCAGCGACCTCCTTGATGCGGAGACGCGGGACAGGATGGATACCCTGACCATCATGACGGACAGGGACGAACTCACAGAACCGAAGACGGCGCAGGAAATCAGCGAAGCGCTGGACATGGCGCTTAGGGATACCGAGATGCTGATGATGGTCTATCAGGCAAGAAAGGAAACAGCGGGCAATCAGCTGCTCAGCTTTCCCCAATTCGCGGATTTGCTGATTGACAAGGTGCTGGCGGACAGCCGTTTTGACGACGCAATCCGCGCGGACGAACGCAAAGACGCGGAGAAGCTGGCTGAATTTGCCGAGCCCGGGCGCTTTCAGGCGAAGCGGGACAGCGGGGAATTCGCCGCTGCGCTTGGCATGGATCCGGATCAGGCGGAATTGCTGTATATGTTCTATTTTGCGGAGCAGGGGGCGGCGGACAGCCTGCAACTGAGCTTTCCCCGGTTTAGCGATTTGCTTCTCAACGAGATATTGGCGGACAGCCGTTTTGATGAGGCGATAGACGAGGAAGTTCGCAAAGACGCCGATAAACTGGCGGAACTCTCCGACCCCCTTCGCTTTCAGGCGGAACGGAACAGCGCCGGTATCGCGGATGCGCTGGGACTGGATCCGGATCAGGCGGAATTGTTGTATATGTTCTATTTTGCGGAGCAGGGGGCGGCAGATAACCTGCAGCTGAGCTTTCCCCAATTTGCCGATCTCTTGCTCAACGAGATATTGGCGGATAGCCGCTTTGACGAAGCGATCGAGGAGGACGTCCGTAAAGAAGCGGACAAATTGGCGGTATTGGCCGATACGGACCGCTTTCAAGCGAAAGGAACCAGCGAGGAAATCGCCGAAATGCTGGATATGGATCCCGATCAGGTAGAGTTGTTGTATATGCTCTACTTCGCGCGCTACGGCGCGCCGAACTGGATCACCGTGGACGTATCGACTTTCTTGTCCATGCTGACCCACGAAGTGATGGAAGACTATCGTTTCGCGGGTCAGTTTGACCCGGATACGCGCAATCAGTTGCGTATGCTCGGCGCCTTTGGCGACAGAGAAAGCATCATGATGGACTATACGCCGGAAAGCCTTGCCGGCTTGCTTGGCCTTGACCGCGAGACGGCGGCGTTTCTCTTTGCCCTCTATACCGCCTCCCGTGGGAGCGGGGATCCCGGCAGTATGCCGATCAGCGAGTTTGTCCGCTTTCTGATGGAGGATATAGCCGGCCATGCCGCCTTTGCTTCTCTGCTCGACGACGCCCAGAGGCAGCAGATAGGGATGCTGTCCGTGTTTACCGATGCGAATACGCTGCTTGCCGAATATACCATTGAGCAAATGGCGTATATACTCAGCAGCATGGGACTGGCGCCAAGCGTCGTGGAAATGCTGTACACGATGCACTATGGCAGTCCCTGCTACAATTGCGGCGGCCCCGGATATATAGAAGTGAGCCCGGGCGTATTCGAACCCTGCACGGTATGCGGCGGGTATGGCTTTACTTATTCGGGCGATACAGCAGGCTTAACGATGACGTTGTCAGAATTTATCGATTTGCTGATCGGTTTTCTCAACGCTGCGCCGGAAGGCGCCCCTGTGGAACTGCTTGCCCTGAAGGCGCTGAAAGACGCCGCCCTGGCAGGCTATCCCCTGGATATCGGGCAGACGGCGGCAATAACCGGTATGGAGCCGGAGTTGCTGGCGCCCCTGTTTCTATACCACAGGACGCTGGTTGACGGGTATCGCTTTCCTCCCGCGACATTGTATGATCTATTGCGGTTCATCGCCCGTGAATTGGGGCCTTCCGGGTTTGGCGGGGAGGAACTGGCCCGGCTGTCCGCTCTGGCGGATCTGATGGACGCGGTGATAGCCGGACAGAGGCTTAATGCCGCAAACATGGCTGCGCTGCTTGGTATGGAAGCAGAAATGGCCCGGATACTCTTCGCCTACCATTTCAGCCTGGAAGGGTATACCGGCGACTGGCTGGTATCCTTGCGGGATCTTGTGGATTTTGTGCTGGACGACCTCGCGGAAGGGGTGTTCCGGGACATGATCAAGTCAAGCGATATAGCCGATCTGGAAATGGCCCGTACCCTTATGCGGAGTACTTTGTCGGCGCGGCATTTTACGGCGGCGGAACTCGCGGATCTGGTGGATATGGCGCCGGATACGCTGAAGCTGGTCTATGCGTATTATCTGCATCTTTATGGCGATACCAGCGCCTGGCTGCTGTCCTTGCAGGGCCTTGTGGACTTTGTACTGGACGATCTTGCTGTAGGGGAGTTCCGCGACGCCATCGAGGAAAGCGATCTGGACGATCTGGAAATGGCGCGCAGCCTGATGCGCAGCACCTTGTCCGGGCAGCTGATGACCGCAGCGGAGCTTGCGGATCTGGTGGATATGGCGCCGGATACGCTGAAGCTGGTCTATGCGTATCATCTGCATCTTTATGGTGACACCAGCGACTGGCTGCTGTCCTTGCAGGGCCTTGTGGACTTTGTGCTGGACGACCTCGCTGTGGGGGAGTTCCGCGATTCCATCAAGGAAAGCGATCTGGATGATCTGGAAATGGCGCGCAGCCTGATGCGCAGCACCTTGACCGGGCGGCTGATGACCGCGGTCGAACTTGCGGATCTGGTCGACATGGCGCCGGATATGCTGCGGGTCCTCTATGCTTACCATACCACTCTCTATGGCGATACCACGGGTTGGCTGCTGACGTTGCAAAACCTGGTGGAGTACATCCTCACAGATCTGTCGGCCGACGAGGATTTCAACGATGTGCTGGATGCGGATACCCTGGACGACCTGCGGACGCTGCAAAGGATCATCAACGGAACCCTGGCGGGAACGTTCTACAGCCCGGACGCATTAGCAAACTTGCTGGATATGGACAGGGATTCGCTTTTGCAGCTATATTATCTTCGTATCAGCCGCTATGGCGACATACGGGATTGGATGTTGTCGATCCATGCGTTTATCCGCTTTATCCACGACGATGTGCTGACCGACGCGGATCTGTCCGGTAGGATCAGCGCCGGCGACGCGGATAGGCTGGCGGCGTCCAGGAGGCTGGCGGACGCCGTTGCCAACGGCGAATCCTTCTCCTATGGAGACATGACGGCGATGTTTGACGGGCTGGCGAAAGGAATGACCGCCAACCAGATGAAGTTGCTGTATGTTTACTATTTCAGCCGGACGGATACCGATCCGGGATGGCGTTTCAGCATCATCGACTTGTTCCATTACCTGGTTGACGACATTCTGCCCGACCCGGTCTTTGCCGAGGTGTTCGAAGATAAAGACCGTCAAACGCTGCTGGACGCCAGGGCGGACATCGACGACGCGGTCGGCAAACTGACGGGCCCGAATTACTCTCTGATGTCGATTGCGACGACCTTTCCAGGGGAATCCGATGATACCCGTATGTTCATCCGCAGTTTGATGCAGGATTTCAGTGGAAACCTGAGCGGCGGATACTACCTGATCGGCAACGCGGCGATGAACTATGAAATGTCGCAGACCTTCGGCAGAGAGAATTTGCTGATCAGTCTGCTGACGGCAGGCGCCATTTTTACCGTCGTAGCGCTGACCTTCCGCTCGCTGATCCTCCCGGCCATTCTGGTGCTTGTCATCCAATGCAGCGTCTTTCTTACGGTCAGCATCATCGGGCTGCAAGGCTATAGTATATTTTATCTTGCGCTCATCATCGTACAATGTATACTGATGGGCGCTACGATCGACTATGGGATCCTGTTTGCTTCCTATTATATGGAAAAGCGAAAGACACTCAGCCCGGCAGAGGCCCTTACCGCGGCGTATAACGGATCCATCCATACGATTCTGACTTCCGGCTTAATCCTGATTATTGTCATCGGTTTTGTCGGCATGTTCTTTGAGAATCCGGTGAACGGCGAGATCTGTCAAACGATATCCATAGGGGCGATATGCTCTTCGGTGTTGATCATATTTATTCTGCCCGGCATAATAGCTCTATGCGACAAGCTTGTAACGCGCAAAATCTAAGACGGGCTGCGTCCATAGAACGAATCGGCGCGACCCTATAACCTCGGATCAACAGGCTCGCTTTCCATAGCCAGCACCCCGAAGACGCAGGGATGCACCCGATACAGCGGCTCGGCGGACACAAAGCGCTCCAGCGACTCCATGCCAAGGGCGAACTCCGCAAGGGCGAGGTTGCGTTTCTTTGCCAGCGAACGCTTTTTTAATCGCGCTAAATTGCCTTCCAGCTGATATTCGGGGCCGTATATAATTCGCAAGTATTCACGCCCCCGGCATTTTACGGCGGGCTGCAGCAACTCCGCGCCTTTTGTAGCGATGAAATCATAGGGTTTTACCACCATACCTTCCCCGCCGGAAGCGGTTAAGTCTTCCCACCACTTGACGCCGGCGGCGACGCTGTTTTCATCGAGCAAATCCACAAGCAGATGCGCGGTTGCCATAAAAACAGGATCCCTTCCCGTCATATAGTTCGCAATGGTTTCCATATGCCAGATATGGTTTTCTCCGCACCAGGTTTTCCCCTCTGTGGCGAGGAGATGGAAGGGTGCGATACGGTAATCGTCAAGTCCATTCACCTTCCAACAATACGCGCGGTACGAATCGGTGTATAACTGTAACGCGTCCGCGCGGGTTTGAACCCGTTCCGACAGCGCATACAAATCCACACTCCGGTTGGACTGCGCTTCCGCATCGATCTCCGGGCTGCCCAAAACAGCAGCCGCTTTGCGGATGGCGTCGAGGGCCGACGACAAAGCGCTGCGACCAGCGCGTCCGACAGGGGCGTACTGCTCTTCCAGCAGCTTTTGCGCTTTAGCCGACCACGGCATAAACTCTGTGTCAAGACATAGCCAATCGGTGTGGAAATCGTTCCAGAAACCAGAAGACGTCAGCACGGTTTGTAGCCGCGTCAAAATGGCGTTTTGTGTTTCTTCATCATGAAAGAAATGCCGTCCTGTCCGGGTGTAAATAATGCCAAAACTACCATCGTTTACCTTAAAACGTCTCGCGGCGGTTTCCGCGTCCTTGCACAGCACAATCACGGCGCGGGAACCCATGTGTTTCTGCTCACAAACGACCTTCCCTATGCCGCGCGTTTTGTAATAATCAAAGGCTTCTGTAGGATACTCCAGATAATCCGGTAGCCTGCTGGTTTCGCAAGGGGACATGGTAGGCGGAAGGTAAATCAGCCAATGGGGGTCGGCGGCAAAGCGACTCATTACTTCCAATGCGGCGGCAGCATTCTCCGCGTTGATTTTGATGCTGCGGCGCAGGCGGGTCGTCAGATAGGTTTGCCCCATTACGTCATCTATGGTCAACATATCATCATCGGGAACAGGCGTAGCAAGAAATGGCTTTGCCGGTGCATAATACTGGCGCGCGGCGTCAACTTGCAGGATTTCCATTTCGGGATACCGGTACGCAGTCAGTTTGCCGCCGAACACACAGCCGGTATCAATGTTAAAGGTATAGTTAGTGGCTTCCACTTCAGGCGTAGGGGTATGTCCATATACCACCATCGCTTTGCCGCGATAGGCAAGCGCCCATGGCAAGCGTACAGGCAGACCGAATGCATCGATTTCTCCCGTTGTGTCGCCATACAGGCAGAAGTCGCGAACACGCCCGCTGCTGCGCCCATGATACTTTTCGATCAAGCCGGCGTGCGCGACGACGAGTTTTCCCGTGTCGAATACATAATGGCTGATCAGGCTTTCCAGAAACGTCTTCACCTCCGCGACAAATTCCTCGCTTTGGGCGTCCAGCTCTTGAACGGTTTGATCGAGTCCATGGGTCAGTTGCACCTGCGCGCCGCGCAATTTTCTCAACAGCTTCGCGTCATGGTTGCCGGCGAGGCAATAGGCGTCGCCGGATTGAACCATACCCATAACCAGGCGCAGCACGCCTACATTATCCGGGCCTCTGTCGCAAAGATCGCCGAGAAATACCGCCTTGCGTCCTTCCGGCGGCGTGACCTTATGGTGCGGCTTATCCACCGTGTAGCCGAGCGTATCCAGCAGACTGCACAGTTCATCGTAACAGCCGTGAATATCGCCGATCATATCAAAGGGACCGGTTTCGTCTTTCTTGTTATTCCATAACGGCGTCCGGACGATTTCCACATCGGCGAGTTCGTCCTCGCTTTTCAGCACATAGACATAGCGAAAGCCTTCTTTTTGTAACGAGCGTATAGAACGGCGCAGCTGTCCACTTTGCCGGGTAATGACGTGGGCGCCAAAGTTGCGGTCCGGACGCTTAGCGTTACGTTCCCGGCACAGCTTCTCCGGTATATCCAATACAATCGCAACAGCATGACAGTTTTGCTCTTTTGCAAGTTGCACTACTGGCGCGCGGGCTTCCTTCTGCACATTCGTCGCGTCGATCACGGTCAGCAGGCCCAGTTCCAGCCGTTTATTGGCAACATAGTAGAGGGTATCAAAGGCTTGCGACGATACCAACTGATTGTTTTCATCATCTGAAATGAGCGCGCGGAAATAGTCGGAGGACAATACTTCTGTGGGCTTGAAAAATCGCCCGGCAAAGGTAGTTTTTCCGCTGCCGGACACACCGATGAGCGCCACAACGGCGAGTTCGGGAATCTCTATTCGCATAGCGTGAACACCCCCATCTGCGTCGGCGCGCCGCAGCTTTCCTCAAGGTCGCCGATTTCCGAGAATTGTACGGTATAGCCGAATCGTTCCGCCGTCCGCTTCGCCCAATCCCGGAATTCCGCCCGCGTCCACTCAAATCTGTGGTCGCCGTGACGTAAATCCTCTTCATACAAGAAATGGTAATGGGCATTGTATTCTTTATTTGGCGTAGTCAGCACCACAACGGGCGGCTTGGCAAACTCAAACAGGACGCGTTCAAACGCGGCAAGGCGCGGAATGTCCAAATGCTCGATCACTTCTACCACACAAGCCGCGTCATACTCCGCGAAGCGGTCGTCCTTATAAGTAAGCGAACCTTGCCATAGCCGGACATGCGCAGGCATAACATCCCCGGGGCGTCCCTTCTTGAGTTTTTCACTCGCGCGCGCAAGGGCCACATGGGATACATCGACCCCTGCGATTTGCGTAAACTGGCGGTCTTTCAGGAGCAAATGCAGAAGATTGCCCTCGCCGCAGCCC
>WRMS01000042.1 GCA_009777025.1 Clostridiales bacterium
CGCCCATTTGGTGTCTTTCCTGCAAAAGCGCCTACCGCCTTGCCGGACGCTATCCCTCAGCCCTTATCGTAGGTTCTGAGTAGACACGAGAATCTCGTCAACCGCCAGGTAATAGTAGGCCCTGCCAAGTTCATCGTACCTGCTGAACACGCCGGTTACTTCGATTTTTGTATCTTCCTTTGGGTAATCCTCCGGATAGACGTGTTCGCCGCTCCATACAAACTCTAGCCCCTGCACACAGCAGGCGGCGGCGTCTTCCACAATCACATAATGATAATAGAGATTCGTCGCATCATAAAACGAAGCGCGGTACGGCCCCTTCATCCTGATGGTTTTCCCGAGGTAGTCGTCCGGTTTTGTCATAATGCTATTCACTTCCGCATACATGATCGTACTGCTTAACACCGTCAGATCGATATCGACATTTTTACTCGTGTTTAATAAACCACCGCCTGCTTCCGATATGCCGGCGTCTGCCACAGCCGCGTCGTTTTTCACGCAGCCGGCGGCAGCCGTCAGAAGGAAGCATAGGAGCGATAGTATAGATACCAGCTTTTTCATAGTGTTTTTGCCCCTTTCATGAATACCCCGACAAAGCCGAATGAGAAAAATCCAACAATATCCACAGCCACAATCGTCGATCCTACCGGCGTCCCGGCAAGGATGGAAATCAGGATGCCCATCACAGCGCAAGCTACAGAAACGATAACCGAACAGATGCTCACCGCTTTGAAGCTCTTGAATATCCGCATAGCGGACAATGCGGGAAATATCACCAGAGCGGAAATCAGCAGCGCGCCGACCAGATTCATCGCCAGTACAATGACAACGGCAATGATTATCGCAAGGATCAGGTTATAGGTTTTCGCGCTGACGCCTGTCGCCGTGGAAAAATCCTCGTCAAAAGTGACGGCAAATATCTTGTGGTAAAACAAGAGGAATACCGCTATCACCAATACGGAAAGCACAACACAAAGCCATACTTCCGTTTCGCTTAAGGTCAAAATGGACGTGGAACCAAAAAGCGTGGCGCAAACGTCTCCCGAAAGGTTGGATGACTTGGAAAACAGATTCATGATGAGATAGCCGATAGCCAAGGCGCCTACGGATATCATCGCAATAGCCGCATCGCCTTTAATCCTGGTGTTCTGCCCTGCGCGCAAAAGCAAAACAGCGCATAGGACAGTTGCCGGCAAAACCAAAAAGAATCGATTGCTCAGATTCACCGCCGTCGCGATCGCCATGGCGCCAAAGGCGACATGGGAGAGTCCGTCTCCGATGAAGGAAAACCGTTTCAGCACCAGCGTCACGCCCAAAAGGGAGGAGCACAGCGCAATCAACACACCGACAATCAGCGCATACTGTACAAAGGGATATTGCCAATAGAACGAAAGTTTATCCAGCATAATCATCATGCCTGCGCACCACCCAATCCGGCGTAAATATGCCCTGCGCCACTTTCCAGATAATCTTTTTTTGTGCCGAAGAACAAGGCTGATTGATTCCCAATATGCAAGATGTGGGAAGCATACTTAACCGAAGCCTCCATATCATGAGAAATCATAATCATCGTTATACCGTCATGATTGAGCCGTTCAATCAAGTCATACATATCCGCCGCAGCTTTGGGGTCAAGCCCCGCGGCAGGCTCGTCCAGCAACAAGATTTTTCTGGCGGCGCACAAAGCCCTTGCCAAAAGCGTCCGTTGTTGCTGCCCGCCCGATAACTCCCGGTAACAACGTTTGGCTAGCATACGGATGCCCAGCAATTCCATGTTGTCTTCCGCCATCTGTTTTTCCGCTTTGCTATAAAACGGGCGTATACCGCTGCGGTTTAAACAACCGGAACGAACCACTTCTCTCACAGACGCGGGGAAATCCTTTTGTACGACTGTCTGCTGGGGAAGATAGCCAATCTCGCTGTTCTCCAAGCCGCCGCCTATTTCAATCCGTCCTGCCATCTGCGTTTTTAATCCTAAGAGTGTTTTCATCAAGGTACTTTTGCCGGAGCCGTTTTCTCCGACGATACATAAGTAGTCCCCTGCATGAACGGTAAAGGAAAGATCGGAAACTACCTTTTCGCCCTCATACCCGAGGGTCAGGTTTTCACAGGCTACCAGCTGCATGGATCTGCTCCTTAGGTGAATAATACATGGGACGCTGTCCTATTGAACGAATCCTCACGCAGCGTCCCGCTTGTGAAGAAAACCTGTTCAATGCAGCGCTTCTTCCAAAACGTGTAAATTGCTTTCCATGAGAGAAAAATAGGTTGCGCCGTTTGCTATGTCGCCCGAAGTCACCGATTGCAGGGAATCCAGTACAAGAATTTGACGATTGCTGTCTTTGGATTCCCTGATAATCGTTTCCGCCATTCTTTTGTCCGAGCTTTCCGTCACCAGGATATGCTGCAAACCCAAAGTATCTATCTTTTCAGCGAGAAAAATAATCGTTTCAAAACTGGCTTCTGTTTCCGCGGAACAGCCGGCGAAAGCGGCGTCATACGCCAAGCCGTAATCATCCGTAAGATAACGGAAAGGGAAGCGGTCGCCGAACAGCAAGGTCTTAATGGATGCAGTGTTTACCATTTTTTGGTATCCCGCATCCAGCAGGGATAGCTTTTCCAGATAGGCAGCGCTATTGTCCCGATACGCTTCGGCGTTATCGGAATCCAGCGTAGACAAGGCGTCCGCAATCGCCGCGCATAGCCGCTGCGCATTTTTTAATGAGAGCCACACATGCTCGTCATATGCCGTATCCTCATCCATTTCGTGCCCTTCGGTCTCTTTCTCCATACTGTGAAGCGATTCTGCTTCCATGCCTTCCGTCATTTCTTCGATTTTCACCGATTCTCCGAGTATCTCCAATAGATTGAGTACCATCCTATCTTTATTTGTCGCCCGCAATAAAGCATCGTCCACCCAGCCATCCGACTCGCCGCCAACAAAAATAAACAAATCACAATCGGCAATTTTGACCATATCCTCAATGGATGGCTGATAGCTATGCAAATCGATCTTATTGTCCAACAGCAGCGTTAACTCCACATCGTCTCTCTCTCCCCCGAGGATTTGGCGCACCCAATCGTACTGTGGAAATATTGTGCAAACGACGCCGATCTTGTCATCCTTCCTGATTCCACTTTGTGCACAAGACGATACTGTGGATGCCAGTGCCAACAGCAGGACAAGCATCATCGCGATAATCCGCTTCATAGACAACCTCCCCGAAATCTTTGTTTTTGCATACAAAAAGATAAGGACAAACGAACCAAAGTCGGTCGTACTGCCCTGCGGGAGTTAGGCTAATTATTCAGCCGGGTCTTTTTTTGTACCGGCGTGCTGAAACGGAGTAAACAAATAGCGAAATATACCGCTGTTGTTGCCATAAACAGACCGGCATGCCCGAGCGAAGCATGCGCGGCAATCCCGCCATAGTGCTTGAGTAACTGTTCAGCGTTATGAAGCAAGGCGCATATCGCACAATTGCCGTCAATGCCGTTATGGTTGTGCGTATGTTGCACATGAGAAAAAACAAATGCTTCAGAAAGCAGGAAGAACAAAACGACGCAGAACAACAGCAGCAATGCAACTGTCCGAATCATGCGCCGCCGGCCGTTTATAGTAGATCGTATCCCAGCCTGTAGTATCCCGCTCTGCATGTATGTTCTCCCTCAGATGAATGAAACGAATACAAGGGTTCAAGCCTGCCGCCGGCAGGGCATTTACAATTTATCACAATACGGCGCTACAATCAATAGTCAAACCGGCTTGACCAATTTATGATTTCTGTTAACATAAAACCTGAGCGGACCGCATTGCCGCTATCGCGAAATCAGGAGGCGCCCTTCATGCCCTATTTCGTTTATATTCTTTCCTGCGCGGACGGCACTTTATATACCGGAATCACAAACGACCCGGAAGCCCGGCTGGCTGCGCACAACAGCGGCAAAGGCGCGAAGTATACCAGCGGGCGAAGGCCGGTTCGCATCGTTTACCAAAAGCTGTGTGAAAGTAAATCGGAAGCTTTGCGTTGTGAAATCGAAATCAAGAAGATGACGCGAAAAAAAAAGCTGCAATGGATCGCGGCGAACGCCACCGCGGTGAACGCCATCCTTCCCAAAACGGGCTTATCCTCCTCCGGACCGGCTGTATAAGCCTATCTTCACGAATAGCCGTTTCTTCTTTGACAGGCCCCCTATCTCCAGCAGTTTGGCGCGCCCCAGTCCGCGGACAGAGAGAATGGCGCCTTCCTTCAGCTCTTTCGCAGGCTGCAGGCAGAGCTGATGATCCAGGTTCACCCGGGCGGCGCTAATTAACGCAGCCGCTTTCGCTCTGGATACGCCAAAAGCCGCAGACAGAATCGCGTCGAGCCGGAGGGACGCCACCGAAGCGGCTTTGATTCGATACGTTTCGCGTTGATCCGGCAGCTCTTCGATGGGGATCCTCTCGAGACTGAGCCCGGCGCGCCCTGCCATAATCAGATGTTCGGCAATGTAGTCCCCTAATTCCGGCAAACACACCAAGGCCGCGCTGGGTCCCTCCACTGCGATATCGCCAATGGTATCCCGTTCGATCCCCAGCGCCATGACTGCGCCTAAGATATCTTGATGGCGGAGGTTCTCCCGGGACCGGGATTGGATTTGGATGGCGGCAAACCATTCCGCCCGGTCATACGCCTCTTCGCCTTTCGCCAGAAATATGGCGCGGCAGCGCTCCGCATCCGGAAATCCGCCGTCAAAGAAGAGGGAGACAGGCTTGTGTTTCATCCCTTCTTCGACCTGTACCGCTTCGGCAGGCGTGAGAAACCTCGACGCGGCGATACCGGTCTGATCCACCATATCCAACAGGTCCTCCATATGGCGCAGCAGAAACTCCGTCATGACTTCAACTCCCGCAGCGGCGTAAGCAGAGGAAAGATACTTTTAATTTTCTCTTTCAGCGCCAACTCGTCTTTCGGCCCTTCGGATTCCATCAAGTTCATAATCTCGATGACTTGCGAAGCCAGCATTCTGTCCGGTAAGCCGTCCCATACCGCCTTTTGCGAGCTGGCCTTCAAACTCAGATGATAGCAATGCCGGACCATAGCGTTGAACAAGCTATAGATCTCCTGCGCATCCTTTGCCGCCATCAGTTGCCGGTAAAGCAACTGCAGCGCCGTATTCTTTCTTTTTCGGGATAGAAGCAGCCAAATCAAGGCTGCCGCGAGAATCAGCAGCAGCGCGATACCGGCGGCTACGCCGTATACTACTTGCTTGCGCATCTGTATAGTAAAGTAACCCTCGTCTGTATCCCGGTAGTAGACCTGATGGATCGCTACCGTTTCCATCGCAGCCGAAAAACCGCTCCCTCCGCCGGCCGGCAGCGGCATCTCGCCAAGAACGGTAATGCTTGCGCCCGGTATTTCCGCCCTTTCATAGTTTGCGCTTTGCGGATTAAAGTAGGAGAGGGAAACAGGCGCTATGGGAAGCACGCCGTTGCGTTCCGGCACCAGGATGAGCTCAAACTCCTTCTCTGCGTGATATTGACCATTTACTACGGATTCCGTGATATTCTGCTGCGTTTCATAAACGGCAAAGCCCGGCAAGCCATCGCCGGCAAGCTCCTTCAGGCCATCCAGATTGCAATTCCCGTACGCCTTCGCCCGGAGAGAAAGGGAATCGCCATAATTCAGCTCGTCTCTGCTATATTGGCCGTCCAAATGAAGCTCTCCCACGATACCCGAAAAATCCACGGGTTTGCCTTGCGCAGGCAAGGCTTTGATGGTCAGCTCCCTTTCCTCTGTTTGTAAATATACCGCTTGCGTCCGGCTGAAGAAGCTCCCCATGCCGCCCATGCCACCGCCAAAGAGTCTTCCCGGCCCTTCGTCGATGATAACGTTTACCTGCAAGGTAAAAGAAGGAATCGTGTGGTTGCCTGCCCTGATGGGATCCAGGACCAATTGCTTCGCCACATATCTGGCGTATCTGACGCCTTCCAGATAAACATAGTCCGCTTTCCCTTGCTCTGCGGGCAAGTCTTTGCTCATCACGCCGTCGACGGCGGTATAGTCGGCGAATCCAAAATTTTCCAAATTATAACGGGAATAGAGTTCATAGGTCACGATGATTTTTTCTCCCAAATAGGCCGCTTCTTGGGACAAAACCGTTTTAACAAATAAGTCGGACTCCGCCTCGCCTTCCGCGGCGGAACTCTCAGCCACTGTTACCGGCAGCACGTTGCTTTCATACTCTCTGCCGTTAAAGCGGATGCTCGCTTTCAGGTTGAACTGTCCCGCCGTTTTCGGCATGATCGTATAGTGCCGGTCTTCCTGATAGGCGCTGCCGCTGCCGGATATGCTGATGGACGTGCTGATGCTTTCCGAAAGTATATCGAACTCTTCTATGCCCTCTATTTCTGCTATTTCCGCCCCTTGCGCATTGATCAAAGAAACGGTCAGGCTGCCGCTCACCCCTTTCTGCAGGTTCAGACTATCCATATCCAGGCGAAACACAGGCTCCTGCGCCGCCATCAGCGGGAAGCTAAGCATTGCTGCTACACAAAAGACCAATAACACAGCGATTCCTTTTCGTTTATTACCAGCCATTTGTCCCCTCCTTTCCGCTGATGACCTCCCGGTTATTCTTCAAGTCCTCTTGTTCCCGGCTCTCCAGCATAGCCAGGATCCTCTCGATCGCCGCCTGGTCCGGGTCCGTTTCTCCTTCCTCCCCCTCCTCCTGCGCATAAGCCTCCTCTTGTTCGCCGTCTTGCTCTGCGCTTTGATCCTCTTCGCCTTGGGCGCTTTCGGCATTTTCCCCTTCTTGATCTTCGGCGCCTTGACTTTCCTGATCCTCCTGGTTCTCCTGATTCTCCGCGCCTTGACTCTCCTGATCCTCTGCCTGGCTTTCTTGGCTATCCTGGCTCTCGCCTTCGCCTTCCTGTTCCTGTCCCTGTTCCTGCTCCTCTGTAAGCGCATCCAGCTTTTCCTTAGCCCGCTCATAGTTATACTTCAGCGACAGATCCTGCGGGTAGAGGAGAATGCCCTCTTTGTAGATTTGCATGGCCCGGGCATACTGCCGCATCTGCTGCATCGCGTCCTCCGCCCCTTCCGCCATTCGATAAAAAGCGTTTCCGGCATGGAGATACTTATCGACACAGTCGACGGCCTTTTCATAATATTGCGCTGTTTTTTCGTAGTCGCCAAGCAGATACGCGGCTTGCGCGGCGTTGAAGTGCAAAGCCCCGTTCTCCGGCGCCGCGTCCATTGCGCTTTCATAGGATAGCAGCGCCTCTTCATACTTTGCGGAAGCGCAGTACGCGTTTCCCTCCCGGATTGCTTTTTTCAGCTTGTCATTCGCGTCCGCCCAACCTGTAACGAGCAACGCCAGAAGCAGAAGCGCCGCTATGCCGGAGACGCAAGCGAACTTCTTCACGCTGCCTCCCCCCTCTTCCCCTGCAGTTTACTTTGACCGAACCCGGCTTCCGGCAGAAACCAGGCAAGCAGAAAGCAAAGCAGGCCCATTCCCAAGAAATATTGATACAAAGGTCTGAACTGACTGACGCGCATTGTCTCGTATTCGTCTCTTTGCAATGCGGATATATCCTTCATCAGGGAATCAATTTCACCGCCCTGTAAGGTCGCCGGATAATAGGCGCCGCCCCCTTCCTTCGCCAATTGGTTCAGGGTATCCGCCTGAAGGCGCGAAGTAACGGGGTTTCCGCTTTCATCCCGCATATAGTCGATAACGGCGGCGCCATCGTCGCTATAGACAGGCACCAGGCCTCCCTTCTCTGTTCCCACGCCTACAGTATAAATCTTCAATTGCTCGTCCTCTATGCCCCGCAGCACATCCAAGCCGGCGCTTTCGTGCTCCTCTCCGTCGCTGAGGATCAGGATAATCTTGTCCGCTGCCGAAATTCTATTGAAGGAATCCCTCGCCAGACGAATGGCGGCAGCCAAATTGGTTCCGCCGCCGCTGATCATATCTGTGTCCACCACATCCAGAAACATACGGGCAAGCTGGTAGTCGTCGGTGAGGGGCATCTGAATATAAGCGTCAGACGCAAAAGGAATATACCCGACCCTATCCCCTTCCAGATGATCCAGCAGCTCCGCCGCCATTCGCTTTGCCCGCGTAAGGCGATCCGGCGCGATATCCGAAACCAGCATGCTCTTGGAAGTGTCGATCAGCACGAAAATATCCATACCTATCTTACGGAACTCCGCATATCCTGTGAAAACCTGGGGGCCCATAAGGGCGGCGACCATCAGCGCCAAACCTGCGCCAAGCAGGAAAGCGCGTATCGTTTTATAGCGTATCCGGAAGCCCGACTGGAGAACGGCGCTAATCCTTTCCTTCTTTCGAAAAGAAAGAATATAAAAGGCGAGCGTCGCCAGTGCAGGCAGCAGAAACAGGATATAGCCGGGATATTTGAACTCCAGGTCGCTCAACAACAATACCTCCATGATGGTAGTTCTTAGGGTATTTGTACATAATGGTACTTGTCCAGAATGACGCCCGCCGTCAGCAGCAGAAGCGCCGCCATGATAAACGGATAGGCAAGTTCATGATACTCTCTATAGTGATCCTCGCTGAACTCTGTTTTTTCAAGGGCGTTAATCGTAGCAAAGACCCGCTCCAACCCTTCGGCGTCCATCGCCCGGAAGTATTGGCCGCCTGTCGTTTCCGCTATTCGCTTCAGCAGGGCTTCGTCAAATCCCCCTTCATACTGCAGGTATTGGGTCTGCCCAAATATGTTTTGTGAGGGAAGGATCAGGTTATCGCTGCCTATGCCGATGGTATAGATTCGTATCCCAAGGTCCCGGGCAAGGTTGCTCGCCGTAACCGGATCGATGGCGCCTGCATTATTATCCCCATCCGTAGCCAATATCATCACTCGGGACACGGCGTCGCTTTTCTTCAGGCGATTCAGCCCGACGGATATCGCCATACCGATAGCTGTGCCGTCCTGGCCGACGGATGCGATCGATACCTCCGCCAGCGACGTCCGCAGCACCGCATGATCCAGGGTCAGGGGGATCCGGGTATAGGCCGAGCCCGCAAAGATAACCAGGGATATCCTGTCGCTCACCCGTTCGGCGATAAAGTTGTCCATGGTCTTTCTGGCGACTTCCAGACGGTTTGGTTCGAAATCCACGGATTGCATGGAGCCGGATACATCCAGGAGCATGGCAATATCGATACCCTGCTGCTGCCCGAAATCTGTTATTTCTGTCGACTGGGGCCTTGCCAGCGCTATCGCAGCTAAGATGACGCCGCAGAGGACAAGGGCTTTCCCGATTTTGTGCTTGATCGACGCCGTCCGCCCGGTTCTCTGCAGCAACCGGATGCTGGAGAACGCCAGGCCACGCTTCTTTCTCGTCGCCCAAAAAAGATAGAGGACAGCGGGGATCAGCAGGAGAATCCATCCGTTCGCAAAACGCATCAAGCCGCACCTGCCTTCGGCGTCTCATCTTCCGGCGCCTCGGATTGAGCCGCTTCTACCTTGATAACCAGATCCAGCAGCTTCACGTAGTGCCCTTGCTTTTCCTCAGAGGAAGGCTCCGGACCGGTGAATTTCAGCCTGTCGCATTCGGTCAGCCAGCTTCCGATGTCCGGCAGCAATGCGTCAAGAGCGGCAATCGCCTTTAGTTCTTTCAGGATTTCTGCGGAAGTCTTGCCGATGATCCGGAAGCGAAACAGCGCTTCAAGATAGGCCTTGAAGTAGAAGGTTAAGTATACCAGGTAGTTCTCCGCCTCTGCCCTAGGGTTGCCGGCGCGCTGTAAAAAGAGATCATAGGGGCTAAGGGATCGCGCTTTTTTTCTCCGTATATTGTTCAGCAACAACAGACTAAGGGAAAGAATAAACGCGGCGGTCACGATAGCGAACAGGTAACGCCAATAGAAGGGAAAACCCGATCCCGCCGCCTCTGCGCCGCCTTCAAACAGATCCTCCCGGACGATATCGTCCAGAGTGGACGCCACTTGGATCAGCACTTCTTTGTCCCCAATCTGCACAGCGTATGCGCCCGGCTCAAAACACCGGAAGGAGAGCTGATACCAGCCGCGGTTTTCTGTCAATTCCACGATTTCGAAAGCAGCGAATCTCTCTCTTATGCTGTCGGCGGATACACCCTCCGCCCGGATATCCAGTTTGAGAATATCGCCCACATAAATATTTCTCCCGCCCTCCGGCAAGCCCGGCCCGCCAATCATGCCAGCCGCGACGGTCACGTCAGCCGCGCTGCCGCCGGTCGTATCGCCGGTCGTACCGCCGATCATGCCGCCGGTCGTATCGCTGGTCGCACCGCTTGCTGCCGCCCGCGCCTGTGCCGGCACGCCTGCTATTATCAAGCATAGCGCCGCAAATAAGCTGAGAACGCGCAGGATTCGTTTCCCTTGTTCTGTTGACCGCTTCATCGTTTGCTTCTTCTCCTGAAGAATTGCTTCAAGGGTTTGACATAATCCTCGTCGGTATAAATGGTGATCCAATTTCTCTTGGACTGACCGTTTTGCAGCGTCATTTGATAGTCTTGCTTCCTATTGTCCAGCACGATGCGCTCTCCGGTCTCCAGATCCTCAAATGTAAAAATGGCGCCTGCGGGAATCCGCTCCTCCGCCCGGTCGGCCACCCGTATGCGGATCAGGTCATGGCGATTGTCCGAGGCTTTCAGTTCCCGTTCATAGCCCTCGTCCAGGAAGTCTGACACAAGAAATACAACGCTCCTTTTCTTCTCAATCCGGTTGAGGAACTCCAGCGTGCCGCGTATGTTGGTAGCAGCTTGCCGGGGCTCAAAACTTAAAATATGTTCAATAATGGACAAAACATGCTTCTTTCCGTTCTTGGACGGAATGAACTTTTCAACTTCGCCGGTAAAAAAAACCACAGCCACTCTGTCGTTGTTGCGAATAGCGGATAGCGCCAGGGTGGCGCTGATTTCCGCGATCAGCTCTTGTTTGCTACCGAAACGGTTGGATCCGGACATGTCAATGAGAAGAAAGAGATTCATCTCCCTTTCTTCTACAAACTGTTTGACGAAAGCTTTATCGTATCTGGCCGTCACCTTCCAGTCAATACTCCGCGTGTCGTCTCCCGGTATGTATTGCCGGATCGTGTCAAACTCCATACCCTTTCCGCGAAAGCCGGAGCGGTACTCTCCGGAGAATATCTCGTCCACCAGCTTATTGGACCGGATCTCAATTCTGCGTATTTTTTTTGCCATTTCACCGGAGTTCACCGATCTTCCCCCTTCCGCTTCGCGGCGCTGTGATTTCGCTGCGTTGCGAGGCTATGCCCGCTATGGTAGCGCCGGCGCTGATCGAAGGTTCGTTCAAGGCAGATTCACCGTCTCAAGGATTTCCGCGATCAATTGCTCCGCGCTTATTTCTTCCGCTTCCGCCTCATAGGACAACAGGACGCGATGGCGCAGAACATCGTAGACGATGGCTTTTATGTCGTCGGGTATGACGTAGTCCCGTCCCGTGATAAAGGCCATGCCTTTCGCCGCTTTGATCAGATTGAGAGAAGCGCGGGGCGAGGCGCCGCATGCGATATAGGGAGAAGGCGCTCTGGTCTTGAATACAATATCCAGCACATAATTCTCAATTTTTTCATTGAGATACACGTGATTCACACAGGAGCGCAGGGCAAATAGGTCCTCTCTGTTTAAAACAGGCGCAGCCACGGGACCGTCGCCCTCCTCCAAAGCGTAGCGTTTGATGACTTGCAGTTCCTCGTCCCTGTTCGGATAGGGTATCTTCAGTTTCAACATAAACCTGTCCTGCTGCGCTTCCGGCAGCGGATAGGTACCCTGCTGCTCCAGCGGATTCTGCGTGGCGATCACCAGAAACGGCTCGTCCAGCGGATAGGTTTCATCCCCTATGGATACCTGTTTCTCCTGCATGGCTTCCAACAGCGCGGACTGTACCTTGGCAGGCGAGCGGTTGATTTCATCGGCAAGGATAAAGTTACAGAAAATGGGGCCTTTTTTCATCATAAAGTCGCCGGTTCTCTGGTTGTAGATCTCTGTACCTAAAATATCCGCAGGCAGCAGATCGTGGGTGAACTGGATCCTTTTAAAATCCACGCCTATCGCCTTGGCTACCGTACTTGCTGTCAGGGACTTGGCCAGGCCGGGTACGCCTTCCAACAAGATATGTCCGCCGGTCAGTAAGCCGATCAGGATTCGGTCAATCATGTATTCCTGCCCGATGATCACTTTCCCGATTTCCTTTTTCAGCGTAGCGACAAGTTCTCTCTGCTCTTCCGTTTGGGCAGTCTGCGCTTGATCCATTTCCATAGCCTCCCGATTGTCTGTGTTGAACAAATAGCCTGTGTTGAACATATAGTCTGCGCTGAACATAGCATAGCACGTGATTTTGAACAGTTGTTGAACTTCTTATGTTTTATCATTGAAATTAGTATAGCTAAAGACTGATTCCGAAGTATTCCCTGAGTAGGGAAAACTCGTGTTCCTTTGATTCAATCGCGCTTGTGCTGTCGCGATCCGCCCGAACCAGATGAAACTGTCCGTTGCCGATCGAAGCGAAGCCGTCGTCAAAGCGGATATTGGCCAAGCGTGTGCGGACAAACATAGACTCCGGCTGTGTGGAGGTATAGTAATTCGGCGTAATGAAATCCACCGCCTCCGAGGGGGCTTCCGTAAACCCGATCATCGGGCTTTCTTCGTTTTCGTCATTGATCCGAAAAAGGGTCCAACGATGATGCGGCCGCTTCGCAAACCGATACCGTACGCCCCGCGCCTCTTGTATTGTATTTTCTTCCAGAAGAAGCGCGCCGGCTGGCATAGGGCCTCCAAAGCCGACGTCTGTAAAGTATTTCTGTCCATCCAGGCAGACCAGGTTGACCCGATGGCTGGGCGGCATGGGCTGTTCCCCTTCCGATCCGCGATAGATCCTGGCCAGCACAGGCCAAACCGCAAAGCCTAAGGATGTGAGCAGCGAACCAAAAATCGCGTTAAGCTCAAAGCAATAGCCGCCCCGCCGCCGGACAACGACTTTATCAAAGAGGTGTTCGATCCCGAGCGTGATGGGCTGTTTCAGCTCACAAATATCGTAGTTTTCAAAGGGGACGGATTTTTGATGAGCAAAAACAAGGGCGCTGAGTACATCCTGGGTATGCGCAACAGGGCCTCCATAAGCAATGCGCTTCAGATATTGGCCGTGATCCGGCAAAGACGCGATAAGTTCTTCGTACATATTCTTTTCCTTTCCAATGACTCGTACATGTTCAGAACCTGTTATAGGGGCAGCGGAATAGCATACGGCAAGGCGGTAGGCGCTTTTGCAGAAAAGACACGATATGGGCGCCAACCGAAGCCATGGAAAAATCACGATGATTTTTCAGGCGATGGGAGCCATGGACGGCGACTCATCGCCGGTATGGCGCAGGCAACTTGTTGTTATGGTGTTTTACCTGCGCATAGCGCCGTGCCTGCCGGACGCTATCCCGCTGCCCTAATCGTAGGTCCTGAATAAGCACAATGCCTTTTTGATACTCGAAATCATTATAGCAAAACGCATTGACATTACAACATAAAACTTTATAATCAAAGAAGAGCTTGCCGCTCATAGAGCGAAGATTTGCTTAATATTGCCCGAGCTGCATAGGCTAAGGGAGCAATCCTACGCCTAGCAGTCGATGGGATCAGGTAGAAATGCCTGTTCCTTCCTTTTGAAAAGGGCGTTCTTTATGTTTCCCGCCATTAATCAAAAGGTTAATGGCTATTTTATGCATTTTTAGAAAATAAAGGAGATGACGGAATGAAAAAAGGAAAAAGAACACTTGCGCTGCTATTGGTCATGATCCTGGCCTTCGGCATGACGCCGGCTGTGATCGCGAGTGCGCCAATGCCTATATCGGCGCCGGCGCCAGATGTACCGGTTGATCAGATAGCGGTAACGACCGGTGAGATTCTTATCAACGGTGTGCAAATCAACGCGCCCCGGCCATCTGTCAAAGACGGCGTCATCCTGTTGCCTATACGCCAAATCGCGGAAGCCTTGGATTTGGCTGTAACCTGGCAGGGGAATGACAGAAGCGTCACAATAGGGGACGCCTATGTACTCTGGATCGGAAAGCCGCAGCTCAGTTCCGATGGCGGACTGACCACCCGCGAATTTGGCCCGGCGCCGGAGATTATCGACGGCCGCACCTACGTACCCATTTCCTTTTTTAATTTCGGGCTCACCGGCTTCAGCGCCTCAGTCGAGGATGGCAAGGTCGTCGTCAACGCCATAGACGGAACAAGCGCCGCAAGCGTTACCATCACCGATATCGCAAATCGCAGCGTAACGCTGCCCAAACCAGCCACAAAACTTGTCGGCACCCATAACCCGACGCTAAACATCGCGATCATCCTCGGAGGCGGCGGCAAGTATCTCGTCGGCTTTGGCAACAAGAATATGGCGGGCAACCTTTATCAGTATGTCTATCCGGAGCTTGCCGATGACGTCCCCCAGGTAGGCATGGGGAGAAACGTCAATATTGAGAGCTGCCTCGCCGTAGGAGCGGATCTGGCGATCCTGCCCCAGCGCTTTGCCGACGAAGCTAACGTTTTTGAAAATGTGGGCATTCCAGCCGCTGTGATTCTTCCCAACAATGAAAGCTTTGAGACAATCAAAACCTCCATCACCTTGCTTGGCACACTCCTTGGCGAAGACAATCGCGCCAAAGAAATCAACGCGTATTTCGACGGCAAAATCAACGCCGCCAAAGAAATCGCCGGGAAAGCCGATGCACAGGTAAAAGCAATCTACTTGGGCAGCAGTTCCCAGCTTAGTGTTGCCAACGGCGCCATGCTCCAATCTCTCATGCTGGAGACTGCCGGCGCGGTAAACGTCGCCAAAGACGTTGCAGGCAGCGGCGGCTTCATTGATGTAAGCGTGGAAGAAATCATTGGATGGAACCCGGAAATCATCTACATCCCCGCTTATGCGTCCTATACGGTGGAGGATATTCTAAGCGACGCGGCGTGGAGCAGTATCCAGGCGGTCAAGGATAAGAAGGTATTTATATTCCCCAGCGCTTTAGAGCCCTGGGATTATCCTACCCCTTCCACCTCGATGGGGCTGATGTGGCTGATCAGCAACCTGTACCCGGAATTATACTCGATGGATCAGGTTTTGGACGATGCGAACGAATACTATGAACTGGTTTACGGACAGCGATTCACAGTGGAGCAATTGGGTCTGCGATAAACACGTTTGACAGGATACGTCCATGAGTAATAGCAAATATGCCACACTGATGCTGGGTATAACCGTTCTGCTCGCCCTTATGGTGCTGACTGCCCTTTGCCTGGGGCGCTACAGTATCAACCCTATCGATGTGTGGAATGTCCTCAAAGCAAAGCTCGTCGGCGAAGCTACGCCGGATGAAGCGATGCACAATATACTTTTTCTGGTACGTCTTCCGCGTGTGGCAGCGTCGCTTTTGATCGGAGCGGCGCTGTCCCTGTCCGGCGCGATCTATCAGTCCATATTCCGAAACCCGCTCATTTCGCCGGATTTCATCGGGGTATCCTCCGGCGCCAGCGTCGGCGCGTCAGCCGCGATCGTGATGGGCCTTTCCCTGCAAACGGTCCAGCTCTTCGCATTTACCGGCGGCGTCCTGGCGGTGCTGTTAGCCGCCAGCATACCCAAACTCATGCGCAATTCATCCAACTTGATGCTCGTGTTGTCCGGGATTATCATCAGCGGCTTTATGGACGCCATTATTGGCATCCTTCGATTTACCTCAAGGGAAAGCGATCAGCTTGCGGCGATTGTATTCTGGCAAATGGGCAGTCTTGCCAAGCTGGACACCGCGCAATTGTTCTCCATCACCCCGCCGATTCTAGCCGCACTGATCCTGATGATTGCCTTGTCTTGGCGGATCAACATACTGTCCTTCGGCGAACAGGAAGCAAAGACGTTGGGCCTCAACGTAACGCGCCTCCGCACGCTGGCGATCCTCTGCGCCAGCCTGATGACTGCCTGCGCCGTATGCGTAAGCGGAAAGATCGGCTGGATCGGGCTGATCATTCCGCATTTCGGTCGTCTGATCGGCGGGAGCGATAATACGAAGCTTATGCCGCTCACCGCTTTACTTGGCGGCGCGTTTATGCTCCTGATCGATACCCTCGCCCGAACCCTCACTTCCGCGGAAATCCCTCTTTCCATTCTCACCGGGCTGATGAGCGCGCCCTTTTTCGTGTGGCTGCTCAGCCGCAACAGGTTGAAAGTCTTATGAGTATTGAAATCCGAAAACTGCATTTTTCCTATGGGGATCACGAGGTGCTGCGTAACCTTGACCTGCGTATCGAGCCGGCGGAAGTCCTGTCGATACTCGGTCCGAACGGGGCGGGCAAGACGACCCTTCTTAAAATAATCGTCGGGCTTGCCAAACCCGCTTCCGGCAGCATCGTCTATGATGATCTCCCGCAAGAGCGGCTTAATCTACGGCAACTGGCGCAGCTTATGGGCTATGTTCCGCAGATGATCACGCCTGCCTTTGACTTTCGCGTGATCGATTATGTCGTCACAGGTGTCGCCCCTCATATCGGTACCTTTGAACGACCGGGTAAGACGCATTACGACAAAGCCATGCGGGCTATAGAAGAAATGCATATCGTGCATTTGGCGGAAAAATCCTACATGCAAATCAGCGACGGAGAACGGCAACTGGTCTCCATCGCTAGGGTGCTGGCGCAGGAGCCGTCGTATATCCTGATGGACGAACCGACTTCTCACCTGGATTACGGCAACCAACTCCGCGTACTACAAATTATCCGAAGGCTCTCCGAAAGTGGTTTCGGTATCGTATTTACCACGCATAACCCCGACAACCCTTTGCTTCTGGGCGGAAAAACGGCGATTATCAACAGGCGCGGCGAGTTATTTTATGGAAATAGCCTGGAATTGATCCGGGAAGATGTGCTGTCTGAGCTCTATGGCATTCGCTTAACGGTCACATCCGAAGTGAGTACAGGGCGCAGCATATGCTACATGCCCAGCCTCGCAGAATAAGGGAATTAGCGCGAAAAAAGAAAAATAGCGATCCGTATGACCGATGAGTCAGACAAAACTTGCCTAAAAAAATCCCCTTATCCGTCGTATCTCCGCAACGCGCTTAATCCAGATAGTCTTTCAGCTTTCGGCTGCGGCTCGGATGCTTCAGCTTGCGAAGGGCTTTTGCCTCGATCTGCCGAATCCGTTCCCTGGTGACGCCGAACTCCTGCCCGACCTCTTCCAATGTCCTGGCCCTGCCGTCGTCCAGCCCAAAGCGGAGCCGCAAGACCTTCTCTTCCCTTGGCGCCAAGGTGCGCAGCACTTCTTCGAGCTGCTCCTTTAGTAGCAGGAAGGAAGCGGCTTCGGCAGGAGCGGGCGCGTCGTCGTCTTCGATAAAGTCGCCCAAATGGGAATCCTCTTCCTCGCCAATGGGCGTTTCGAGAGAAACCGGTTCCTGCGCAATCTTCTGTATTTCCCGGACCCGCTCCACAGGGATATCCATCTCTTCCGCGATCTCCTCCGGACTGGGGTCCCTTCCTAACTCCTGCAAAAGCTGCCGGTTGACCCGGATGAGCTTATTGATCGTCTCCACCATATGCACCGGTATGCGAATGGTTCTGGCCTGGTCGGCGATGGCCCTGGTGATCGCCTGGCGAATCCACCAGGTAGCATAGGT
>WRMS01000043.1 GCA_009777025.1 Clostridiales bacterium
ATGAAGCGGAAGCGTTCCGTACCCACGGCGGCGATTTTATTATCCACCCGCCAGCGAATCTCATCCCGCACCGACTTCCAGAAATCCTCCAATTCTTCCGGGTCAATTTTCAACAGACCGCCCAGGGTGTAGAAAGAATACAGATCCTTAGCGCAGAGGGGCGCCGGCACGCTGGTCTGCAGAATGAAGATTTCTTTCCGGTATTCTTTCACGTTGGAATAGGTCGTAAGCAGTTCCACAATCTTGTCGTCGTCAAATTTCTGCCCGAAGATGCGTTCGATATCATTCAGAACCCTCAACTGACAATAAACCTTATGGTTCTGCATTTCCTCTTCCCGTTCGGCGTCATACGCTCCAAGATACATGGTAAAGTCATTCTGCCATTGGGGCACCGCGTCGAAGTCCCGGCACTGAATCCCGCGCTTGGTATGCGAGTCGCAGACGCAGGGGATGGGAACAACCAGTTTTCGATGGGGAAAAGGGCTTCCATCCGCCTGGTAACCCAGGAATTGCGTCCCCCACAGGACGCCGTGATACCCGCAGATCTCTCTGCCCCAGCCGCGCACCTCGGAGGCCAGCCGCGCGACTCTGGCAAATTCCATATCTTTTGCCGCGATCGTCGAGCCTCTGGGATTATCCTCGATGATGGTCAGCGCCGGGAAGGCGCGCGCCCAATCGCCCGGATTACCCGTATTGCCCTGCCCGACTACCATCTCCTTACTTTCTATGGACTTCTCCCATTTCGCTCTGAGCTCTTTGGCTTTATCCCAGAATTCTAAGGGTCTGGTTTCCCAAATTTGTCCGTTTTTCATTGCCATTTCTCTCACTCCCCTCAAATTACCAGGGGCTGGTGCCAGCCTCTGATCCTGGTGACGCCCGGACGAACCATATCCAAAAAGCCGCCCAGCCTGATCTTCGTCTCATCCGGCGGCAGCGTGGTGTCGCGCTCAAAGAAATGATAGGGAATATTTCTCTCCCGCAACATTTTCCACAAAGCGTAGTTGTCCGAACCATGGGGGTGGCAGAGCAGTTGCTTGACGATCAGGACGCCGTCCACCATGTAGTCTTCCGTCAACTCAAAGATATGCTGCGGCCGGCGGCGCCAGTTGCTGTCTTTCATCGCGCTGTGGGGCCTGCCCAGATAGCGGAAAGCCAAAGCCAATAGCCTGTCCTTTTGCGGTACGACTTCATTCCAGAAGCTGGAGCTTCCGTTGTCCAGCTCGTCTACGACCACATTGGCGCCCAGGGACTCTACCAGCTCCTCCAACTCCGCGCTATAGGTCTCGCTGCCGATCAGCATCAGCCTGAGCCTGTCGTCAAACGGCTCGTGCTTCTCCAGTTCGGGAATGAGCTCTTCCAGCAGCCGGTTCATCTCCGCTTTGTCCGTCACCTGATTGGCTAGCAGGATATACATCATCTCCGAACCCAGGATCACCGTCCGGTACACCCTGCGTAACTCGTAGATTCTACGCAGCAGACGCCGGTTAGTATTATATATGGCAATTGCCTCATCCAGCGCTTCATCGGTGATCGTTTTGCCGGACCAGGTTTCCAGCTTTCCCTTCAGCACCTTGTACTCCGATACCGTCACATCTTTTGCGGTAGGCGCTTCGGGATAGTCGGTAAAAAACATATAATGGGTGAGCAGCGACGGGTTGGTATGCATCGCCACTTCGAATACATTAAACATCCACTGGCAGTCCTCGATATTCACAAAAACATCCATGTAATCGTAGACGCCGCTGAGGATCATATTGGTCATATTCTTTGCCGGGTAGCAAGAGGCGTAGATCCACTTTGCGGAAACCACATCCGGCATCTGTTCCGCGAGCAACCGCACGGGAAGCATCCCCGCCGCATAGGCCAATTCTTCCGGCATATAGGGCGGACAGTATCCCAGGACTTTGCCGCCAGTCCGCGCCTTCCACGACCAGGCGTAATCATGGCGGTTTTTGACCATCTCTTTAAATTGATCCAGTTTTTCCATTTCTTTCACCTCCCTGCGTCAATCCGTTCCGGCCAGCAAAGCAGCGCCGATGGCGCCTGCGAGCTGCGGGTCATACTCGCTGGTCAGCGCCGTCGTCTTGAAGTCCCGCTCGATCCGTTTCGTGACGCCCTTGTTCTTCGCCAAGCCGCCGGTGAAACACAGTTCTTTGTACACAGAGAGTTCGCCCACATCCAGCGGCGCCAGCTTGCCGATCACGCTGGAAGCTCTGGTGGAAATCGCAAATAAATGCGCTGCGTAAACCTGGTTTTCCGTCAGCGGCGACGAGCGGTATTCGGGGCGGCCAAAAAGTCCCATGGTTTCTGTTTCGGCGAAATTGTAACAGGTGGTGCTCACCGGAACCGGATCGCCGGGCACATCCAGCGACAATTCCCCGATCTCTTC
This sequence comes from Clostridiales bacterium, assembly GCA_009777025.1. Lineage (GTDB taxonomy): Bacteria > Bacillota > Peptococcia > DRI-13 > UBA5745 > WRMS01. The sequence continues at coordinate 2,390 of WRMS01000043.1, forward strand.
AATCGGCACCTGCAACAGCTCGCAAAGGCTCTCCACATTCCGGCCCATACCGGTCGCGCATTTGTCGTTCATAAAGAAGTCCTGGACCCTGTCCCAGTCATACAGACGGATCGCCGCGACGCTCTGCCCGCCCAAATCCACTACCGTATGGACCTCCGGGCCGAACATGTATCTGGCGCCCTTTGCCTGGCAGACAATCTCGTTCATCTTTTTGGTCGCATAGGCTGCATTGTCCGCGCCCCAGCCGATGCTCACGATCTCTCCGATATCCTTCAGCGTCATGCCGGAACTGCCCATCGCTTTCTCCATAGCGAGATCCGCGGCTTTCTTGAAGCTCACGCCGATGCGGATGTTTGCCCAGCCGAACAGTTCGCCGTCGCACAGAATCACGGCTTGCGCGCTTGTGCTGCCGATATCGACGCCGGCTGTGACCTTCTTCGCCTTCCGCCAATCGATTTCGGTGGACGTATGCCCTGTCTCCGGCCATTTCCAATACTCCTGCTCCATTTCCTCATCTCCCATCCATTTTCCCAATCGTCCTGACGCGTATTCCCTCCTACAATTCCTACAACAACCGCAATAGCCGACAGCCACTGGAATTTGTTCATATTATATAACATATAAGAAAATATAGCTACTTGGAGGTTACAGTTCAGTGCCGACTATGGTGGCGTCGGCACATTTGCCCGGCTACACGTCACATTCGTGATCAACATCAGGCTTTCTGATTATGTAGCCTAACGGCTCAACGTCCATCCGATGTATCACCCGCCAGCCTCCTTGAAGGACCTTCGCCTGAACCCCCTCACGGGTGGTTCTACGGCTTCATCACCTGCCAAGCCTGTGTTTCACGACTTCATGTTCCTACCGTAGTCTGGGCAAACATGCCCGCCTGCAACCTACTGAGTCGGCACTGAACAGTAACCTTGGATGACGCATTTGGGCGGGCGGCGTTAAGAAAAATTGACTTTAGTTTGCCCAATCTCTATAATTATAGATATTCTTGTCGTTTGCCCTTCAGTCTATCGTTGAAAGGAGTAAAGTATGCTGTACAAACCGTTTAAAGACTTGATGCTGTCTCATCTGGGTATGGGCAATATGCGCCTCCCGACTGTCGGCGAGCGCGGACCCATCGATGAGCAGAAAGCCAGAGAAGTCATTGAATATGCCTATGAACACGGCGTCAACTACTTTGATACCGCTTTCCGGTATCATGAAGGGGAGTCGGAACGCTTCAGCGGCAAGGTCCTTGGCCAATACCCCCGGGACACGTGGAATCTCGCCTCCAAATTCCCCGGTCACATGCTGCGCCGCGACGGGAACAGGCTCGTATTTACCGGCTTCGGCGAAAACCGGCTGGAGTACTATGATTCGGTTCAGCAGATATTCCAGATGCAGCTGGAGAAATGCGGCGTCGACTACTTCGATTTCTTTCTGCTTCATGGACTCAACGAGTCGTCCTATGAAATGTATAGCGACCCGGAGGTAGGCATCATCCCCTATCTGCAATCCCAACAGAAGGCAGGACGCATCAGACACTTTGGCTTCTCCTCCCATGCCCGGCCGGAATCCATCGACAAGTATCTGACCCAATGGAAAGATGTGTTTGAAATTGTACAAATCCAGATCAACTATCTGGACTGGACGCTGCAAAACGCGAAAGAAAAGTACGAGATCATCACCCGCCACGGGCTGCAGGTTATCGCCATGGAGCCGGTACGCGGCGGCAGGCTAGCCTCCCTTCCGGCGGATGCGGAAGCAATGCTAAGGGCAGTCAGGCCCAAGGACTCGCCCGCAGCCTGGGCACTGCGCTTTCTGCAGGGGCTCCCGGGGATGCTGGTGATTCTCAGCGGTATGTCCGCCCTTGAGCAGGTGGTAGAAAACGTAGAACTGTTTGCCAAAGAAGACCCTGTCAGCGAGGAAGAAAAAGCGCTGCTGGAAGAGGTCGTCAGGACCATGACCAATTTAGTGCCTTGCACCGCTTGCCACTACTGCTATGAAAGCTGCCCGCAAAGCCTCGACATCGCCAAGCTTATCTCAATGTACAATGAAGCGAAGCACGACGGCAGGCTGTTCGGTATCAGTTCCGCCCTCGATACGCTAGGCGAAGATAAGAAGCCTTCGGCCTGCCTGGCTTGCGGCGAATGCGCCAAGCTATGTCCGCAGGAAATCGATATACCCGGCGTCATGAAGCAATTCGCCGACATGATCGCCGCCCCGCCCCCCGCCCGAAGGCCCTGAGAGGTTGTGACGATAGGAGAATTGTTTCGCTCTACCGTCTGTAAGCGGCAGCGCATAGGGTCTGCATGGACTCATCTAGCGTTCAGCATGGGTCCGAATCGTGTGCTGAACGAAGATTCGTTCTATCCTGAATGAAGGGATTTGCTGCGCAATGGATATACTGCAAACAGGAGAGCCAACCACAGTATGGAACCCCATGTTCATCAATATCCTGATCGTAAATGTCTCCATGAATTTCGGGCAGTTTATGATGAATACGCTGATACCGAAATATGCGGATTTTCTCGGCGCCTCCCCGGCTACGGTCGGATTGGTCGCCAGCATATTTACGGTGACCGCCCTGGCGATTAAGCCGGTATCCGGCCCGGTAATCGATACCTATCCCAAGAAGAAAGTCCTGTTTGCCGCCATATGTATTATCCTGACAGCTTTCGTGATCTACAGCATGGCCTACAGCCTGACGACGGTGATCATCGCGCGGCTCATTCACGGTATGGGTATGGGCTTCACGGCTTCGACCTGTCTTTCTATCGCCAGCGAAGCCCTTCCGCGAGACAAACTCACCCAAGGGATCGGGTATTTCTCCCTTGGGCAGGCGCTGATATCCGCCGCCGGGCCCTCGATCGGCCTGGCTTTATCCGCCGCTTACGGCTACAATACCACCTTCGCGATCTGCGCCATGATGATGGCTATATCCGCAACGCTTGTTATCTTCATGAAAACGCCCCCGAAGCACGAGGTGAAAGCCTTCAAGATCACTTGGGAAGGCATGTTCGCCAAGGAGGCGATCATCCCGGCGACATTGCAATTGTTTCTCGCCATGTCCTACACCACGATTAATTCGTTTCTGGTACTCTACGCCCAGCAAGGAAGGGGCGTCGAAAACATCGGCCTCTGGTTTACTTGCAATGCCATCGGCCTGCTGGTGTCCCGTCCTCTCCTCGGCAAGCTGGGGGATCGATACGGCATACACCGTATCATGCCGCCGGCTTTTGCTATGTTCGCCATATCCCTTTTGATCATCAGCTTTTCCACGAATATATACTGGTTCCTTTTGTCCGCCATAATCGGCGCCTGGGGCTACGGCGCCATTATGCCAGCCAACCAGGCCCTTTGTATGAAATGCGTTACCCCGGAAAGACGGGGGGTAGGCGGGAATACAAACTACATCGGCATGGACTTTGGGGCTTTTTCCGGGCCGGTTATCGCCGGGATTCTCGTTACCCATTTTGGCTATAGCGTCATGTACCGGATCATGATCCTTCCCATTGCTATAGCCGCAATCTTCTTTTACCTATGCTATCCGAAAATCAAGGCGATTTGCCTAAGATGAATCCTGCGGGTGGTTTGTCATCCAATGATATACTGTAAACAAATGAACAACCGGGAGGACTGTTTATGTACACGCAAGAATCCACACAAGCTACGGCGGCGACACTGATACAGGCCATGCCCTCTGTACTGGATGCTTTCCCCTGTCCGATCTGCGGCCGGGTGTTTTCCAGTCATCCGCTCCTGCTGCGGCATTATGCTTCCGAACACCCCTCGGCGATCGCGCCGGTCACCGTGACGCTTACTCTCAACGGACGGCAGTGTGAAGCGCTTATCGAACCCCATTGGACGCTGCAGCGCACCCTCCAGTACCGTTTCGGACTGACCGGGACGAAACACATGTGCGACAAAGGCGCCTGCGGATCCTGCACCGTCATTATGGACGAGCGGGCCGTTCTCGCCTGCACAACGCTGACGATTGAATGCGAGGGGAAATCCATTCAAACAATCGAAGGCATTGCGGCGGATCCGAAGTGGAAACCCCTGGTGGACGCGTACTGCCGCTGGGACGCCATGCAGTGCGGTTACTGTACGCCGGGCTTTCTCGTATCCGCGAAAGCGCTGCTGGACAAGAACCCGAACCCGACGGAGCAGGAGTGCCGGGAGGCGCTTGCCGGCAATATATGCATCTGCGGCACCTATCCGCGCCATGCAACCGCCATACTGGAAGCGGCGCTGCAAATGGCAAAGGGGGAGCAGCAATGAAAGCCTTTCAGCATCTCAATGCGCATACTGTAGACGAAGCGGCTGTAGCGCTCGGCGACGCGCGTTCCCGCGTCATCGCAGGCGGTACGGATCTGCTGGGTACGCTCAAAGATAATGTACTGCCGATTCATCCGGACCGGGTAATCAATCTGAAGTCCATAGACGGCCTGGACTATATCAAAGAAGAAGACGGTATGCTGAAAATCGGCGCCCTCACCCGCGTAGCCGACATAGCGGAAAGCCCGGCTATTATTGAGAAGTGGAGCGCCCTCGCCCAAGCGGCGAAAGCGGTCGCTTCGCCCCATATCCGGGATATGGGAACGATCGGCGGCAACCTATCGCAGCTTCCGCGCTGCTGGTACTTCCGCAAGGCGGAAAACCGCTTCTTCTGCAATCGCAAAGGCGGCGACGAGTGTTTCGCCATACTCGGCGACAATCGCTACCACTCCGCCTTCGGCGGCAGACGCTGTCATGATTCTCCTTGCACCTTTGCCTGCCCGGCGGGAACCTATATCCCGGGATATCTGGAGAAACTCCGGGCCAGGGATTGGGACGCCGCGGGGTCGATCGTCATGGAGGCCAACCCCTTTCCGGCGATCACCGCACGGGTCTGCGCGCATTTCTGCCAGGCAGCCTGCAACCGCTGCCATACGGACGAAGGCGTACTGATCGGCGGCATTGAGCGCGCATTGGGCGATTATATCCTGGAGAATGCTTCCCGGTTCTACACCCCGCCTTCGAAGGAAAGCGGCAAATCGATTGCCATCGTCGGCGCCGGCCCCTCCGGCCTTTCCGCCGCGTACTATCTGCGCAAAGCAGGCAATCAGGTTACGGTGTACGACGCCAAGGAAGAAGCCGGCGGCATGCTGATGTACGCGGTGCCGGCTTACCGGCTGCCGAAAGAGATCGTACGCAGAACCGTACAACTGCTCAAAGGCATGGGCGTTGCTTTCCGCCTTGGCGTCCGCGTCGGCGCGGATTTTCGGCCGGAGGAACTCGAAAAGCAATATGACGGCGTCTGCTATGCGACCGGCGCCTGGAAACGCCCCGTTATCGGGATCGCCGGCGAGGAGCTAACTGTATTTGGCCTTGATTTCCTGATGGAGATCCACCAATGGATGAACGGCAAAGTCGGCGGCGAAGTGCTGGTTACCGGCGGCGGCAACGTCGCGATGGACGTAGCCGTGACGGCAAAGCGCCTGGGGGCCAAAAAGGTTACCCTGGCCTGCCTCGAACCCAGGGACCGCATGCCTGCCAGCGCGGAAGAGATTGCCCGGGCCGAAGCGGAAGGCGTCATCCTCCTGCCCTCCTGGGGTTTATCGAAGGTCGTCGAAGAAGGCGGCGCGGTCAAAGGGATGGAACTGAAACGCTGCCTCAGCCCCTGGGACGAAAGCGGCGCTTTCAACCCGCAATATGATGAAAACGAGAAAACCGTCGTCCATGCGGAAAACATCCTAATGGCTGTCGGCCAACTGGTGGATTTGGCTTTCCTGGATGAAAAATACCAACTACAACTAACTGACAAAGGCCTGATCGACATCGATGAGAATGCGCGCACTTCGCGGGACTCCGTATTCGCAGCCGGCGATGTGACGACCGGGCCAGCGACGGTGATCGGCGCCATCGCGGAAGGGCGAAAAGCCGCCGCCGGCATCAACCGCTATCTGGAAATCCCGATCGCCAGCGACGCCAACCCAAGCAAAGGATTCCTCACCCAGGATAGCGAAGTAACGAAAAAGACAAGCGCACTGAAGCTCAGGGAACTGGACGCGGACAAACGCCGCCTAGACCTGGAGGACTCCGAAACGCCATTGATCGACGAAGCCCTTGGCGAATCTCAGCGCTGCCTCAACTGCGGCTGCTACACGGTACAGCCTTCCGATATCGCGCCCGCACTGGTCGCCTTGGGCGCGGAAATCGTCACCAATAAGCGCACACTCGACGCGGAAGACTTTTTCGAAGTCAATACCTTGAGCAACACCAGCCTCAGCTTCGATGAGATCCTTACCGAAATCCGCGTTCCGGCGCTGGAATCCGACGCCGTGAGCCTCTTTAGAAAGTTTGCCGAACGCAAAGCGATTGACTTTCCCGTAGTCAACTTCGCCATCGTTACCGGCAGCTCGCCCCGGGTTTGCCTTGGCGCTGTCGCCCCGGTACCTGTACGGGCTTATCGGGCTGAAGATATTCTTCGCGGTAAGGCGATCGACGCCTCGATTGCGGAGGCGGCCGGGGAAGCCGCCGTGGAAGGCGCGCATCCTTTCGAGGAAACAAAGTATAAGCTTCAGATTGTGAAAACGCTCATCAAACGGGCATTGCTGGAATTACAGTAACGTAAGGGAGGGATGGATTCATGCCTGATTACGATGGCGCCAACGGATTGAGAGAGAGTTTCCGTGTTGTAGGTACACCGAACCTTCCCGGCAGGTTATCCTTCGCGCTGGCTACCGGCGTGGCAAAGTTTGGCATAGACTATGTGCTGCCGGACATGCTGTACGCGAAATTTCTCCACAGTCCCTACGCGCATGCAAAGATTCTACACATCGATTGTACGAAAGCCCTTGCGCTTCCCGGCGTGGTCGACGTCCTCACTTGGGAAGACGAGGACTTGAAGGCATTAAATCTGGCGCCGGCAAGAGGCGCGCCCAGGCCATTGTTTGACAATATCGCCGATAAAGAAGGCGACGAGGTGGGCGCCATTGTCGTGGCGGAAAATGAGGATATCTGCGAAGAGGCGCTTCGCTTGCTGGAAGTCGAGTGGGAAGTGAAGCCGCATATCGTGAACCTGCTCGAAGGCAGGCGCGAGGACGCGCCGGTGATCCGCCCCGAGGAGAACCTCCAGCCCTCCTTTGGCGGTCGAAAATACAGCGAGGATACCCCGCCGAAAAGAGGGAATGTCTACTCCGCCTATATGACGTCCGGCGATATAGACGCCGGTTTCGGCGAAGCGGATCATATCGCCGAGTATAGTTTATATAACCCGGCTTTCTCATCCCATATCCCCAACCCTTCCGGCACGGTATCCTGGTGGTCCCGGGATCCTTACCAGGGCGAAGGGGCGAACCTGCATATCGAAGGCGCGGTGCGTTCCAGAGAACGCATAGCTTCCCTCTACAACATGCCCAATGAAAAGGTGATCCAGGAAGGGCTGTTTATGGGCGGCAAATACTGCGACTGGGGCCTTCGGAAATCCCAGCAGATCACGCCCTTACTTGCGCAACGTACAGGCAGGCCTGTCCGCTGCGTCAATACCCGTGAAGAAATGTATGATATGCAGATGAACGAACGCTATGTGTATATGAAAGTCGGATTTACCAACGACGGGATAATTACGGCGGTCGACGATTTCTCCATTGCCGACAACGGCGTACGCGGCAGTTCGACATTCGGCAATGTGGGCGACCTGGTACAGGGCCCCTACAATACGCTTAGCTGCAAAAATGTGCGCCAACGTATGGAAATCGTGGACTCCAACCGTGGCATGATGTTTGTTTCCGGACAGCACTGCCCCTTCAACTGGGATTCCCTTACGATGGCGATTTACCTGATTGCCGAAAAGCTGGATATCGACCCGACAGAAATCGCGCGAAAGAATCTACACGGCCCCACATCGAAGGATGACAGGAATCCGGTACCCAGCTTTGACTTGTGTATCGAAGCGGGGAAAAAGCTGATGGGCCAAGAATGGCATAAATCCGGGACAAAGATGCTGCCCGACGGGCGTATGCACGGCATGAGTTTCCGCTATCAGATGTGTCCACGTCACTCCGGCGCCATATACCGGTGCAAACTCGAATACCGCGACGGCGTCGTGCATATGCCGACGCAAGGCCCTTTGTTTGGCGTCTACAACGCCGAATGCAACGCCATGGTCGTGGCGGAAGAACTGGGGCTGAACTACGAGGACGTCAGCATCGACTTCGATTATCGCGAACCCTTTACCCCTATGGGCGGCGGCTCCGACGGCACAACTGCTTCCGCCTGGGCGATGAAAGAGTGCGCGAATAAGTTGAAGAAAATGATCCTGCAAGCCGCGATCAATAACGCCGAGAACCCGCCGCCCGCCAGCCGCATGGGCGCCGCCCCCTCCAAAGCTCCTCCCGGTCCATTTAAAGGTTTGCAGCCGGAGGATCTGGACATGGCGGAGGGCAGGGTCTTTATCAAAGCGGAACCGGATAAGGGCGTGCCCATCGAACAAGCGTCCGAAGAAAACCTCTTTGCCACGTATATCGGGCGTCCCCCCCTATCCGTTTGGTCCACAGGCTCGATGGGACAAATCCTCGACGTCATGAACACGGCCTACTGCGAAGTAGCTGTGGATACGGAGACCGGGGAAGTCGAGATCCTGCGTTTCTCCGCGGTAGCCGATCCCGGACTGGTTCTCCGCCCGATCTCGCTGGAGAGTCAAATCGACCAGGTCATGTACTTCAGCCAGGGCTGCCAAATGCTGGAAGACTATATCTACGACAAACGCAGCGGCGTCCTGCTGAACAACAATATGATCGAATACAAGAAGCCCGGCATCTTGGACGTCGCGCCGGTTGAGCGGCAGTTCCTCGAAACCCGGGCCAGCAACGCCGCCTATGGCGCAAGCGGCATCAGCCATTCTCTGGCCAACACCCATCTGGTGATCATCGCCATCCACAACGCTACTGGCGTCTGGGTCGACCCGCCGGCGACTCCGGCCAAAGTACTGAAAGCGCTGGGTAAGATTTGACTGAGGAACAAATTAAGCAAAAAAGCGATCAACGACGCGCTTACATGATCGAAGGCAGCCTGATTGCGGTGATCACGACCATCTCGATACCGCAAGTGGTTACCATGCTGATCGACTCAATTTACAGCATCGTGGATACCTTCTATGTCAGCCGGATCGGCGACGCCGCCATCGCGGCGGTAGGGGTCAACGATTCGCTGATGATGCTCATCCGGGCGATATCGATGGGCTTCGGTGTGGGATCTGCCAGCTTTATATCCCGCGCCCTTGGCGCGAAGAAAGATGAAGACGCTTCCCGGGCGGCAGTCACTACCCTGTTTACCGCAGTAGGGACGCTGTGTGTTGCCGCGTTCTTCGGTTCCCTTTTCCTCCTTCCCCTGGTGAATTTTCTCGGCGCTACGGATACTGTCCGGCCGTATTCCATGCAGTATGCGCGCTGGATTCTCTTGTCGTCGCCCATTACCGCGGCAAACACCGTCCTCGCACAACTGCTCAGGGCGGAAGGAAGCACCCTCTACTCGATGATTGGCATGAGTTCCGGTTGCCTGATAAACGTTGCCATCGACCCCCTATTCATCTACAACCTGGGCTTTGGCGTCGCAGGGGCAGCGATGGCAAAAGGTATCTGTAATTCCATTGCGCTCTGCATCTTACTATGGCCTTTTATCCGGCGTAAATGCGTGATAAAGCTTAGACCTTCCTACTTCAGCCCAAGGGGCGAGATTTATGCCGAGATTGCCCGCATGGGCGTCCCTACGATGATCCGCACCGGGATGATGAGCATTGCCACCATACTGATCAATAATACCGCAGCTTCCTTCGGCGACGCGGTCATGGCTTCCGTTTCTGTCGCCAATAAGAGCCTCAGGGCTGTCTACTCCGGCATAATGGGCTTCAGCCAAGGCTTTCAGCCAGTTGCCGGTTACTGTTATGGCGCTAAAAAGTACGATAGAGTGATCAAGGCCTTTTCCATTACGATGATCATCGGCGCGGTTGCCGGGATTGTATTGGGCGTGGGGCTCGGTTTCTTCGCGCCCCAGGTCATTGGTGTCTTTTCGGGCGATCCTGACGTTATGGAGATCGGGCTGATCCTCATCCGTACCCAAAGCATCTCCCTGATCCCCCACGTATGGGTAATGATCGGCTCCGGATTCTTCCAGGCTCTGGGAATGGCGCTGAAAGCCGCCGTATTGGGGCTTTCCCGGCAATTATTTGTATTGATCCCTTGCGTAATACTCCTTTCCCGTCTGTTTGGGGCTGTTGGCCTGGCCTGTGCCCAGGCGGTCGCAGACATGATTTCCCTCGTACTCGCGGCCTTTTTGGTTATACCGACAATTCGTGAACTGAATGTGTTAAAAAAGAAAGAAAATGCGCCTTAGCCGATCCTGCTTAGTATCGCTTTAATAGGCTCTAGCTGCAACAGGCTCTATTGCTTTTAACGGGTTTCTGACGTATGATCAATAATAGGTAGAATTTCTATGATGAAAGGAAGGAAACAATATGCCGCACCCTTATTTCCTCGATTTTAACAACGAAGACAGCTGGATGTATGCCACAGCGTTTATACGCCCCGATGGCAACAAAGGGGAAGATCAGCGCACGCTCAGTATGCCGGAGGGCCCCGACAGACTTTTTTACATCACCGATTCCGTCATGTACCCCCCTTCTCCCGGCAGTGAGGCAACGGATCTGCATTGCCATGAGCACTATACCGGCTGGGAAGTCTTTTTCGTCGACGAGGGTAGCATGGACCTCTATGTCAACGGGAAAAAAGTATTCGTCGACGCCGGCAGTATCCTCCATATTCAGCCTTATGAAGCGCATGCCATGCGATTCTATTCGCCTACCAAGTACCGCCTTTTTGGCCACGGGATGACGATCAACGCCAACACAGCGGTTATCCCCACCCTTCTCGCCAGGGATCCCAATTTCCGGGATGATCCGGAGTATCCGGTGAACTCGCGAAGAGGCGGCAGCGATACCGGTTCCTTTGGGCGCGAAACGCCGGTATGGGAAGAAGCCCCCGTCGAACAGTGTAGCACCGTGCGCCATATCAGCCGCCCCCTTGCGACGTTTAAGCTGGATGGCGTCACAGCGAAAATGATCACCGCACGTTGGGAAAACGGCGGCATCAACGAACTTTGGGCATATGAGATGGAAAAGGGCTTTAAGGTCAAAACCAGGAAATTCTGCACGCAGCCACAAATGTATTATGTCACAGCGGGACAGGTTAAATTCACCGTATTTGACGAAGAGTTCATCGCAAAGCCCGGCTGTGTGGTCAAGGTTCCTAAACTCGGGAACTGCAGCATTGAAGCTTTGACGGACGCCGTGATATACGATGTGGGCGGGCTGCCGCGCATGCAGGCCTATATGCTCGACCGCGCGTCGATCCTGAAGTATGACCCGGAACGCGCGAAGGATCCGGCTACCTTTGCCAATCTCAGAGAAAAATTCAACATTCAGCTTCTACTTGGATAAATTGTGATACTAGCTCCTCCTATACAGCGTTAAGCCTCCGGGCCGGTGTAACCACAGGCATTAAAACGGAGGCTTTCCTGTGTTCACAACCAGTGGTAAAGGTTTTTTTAAGGCAATGGCGAATTTTTTACTGAGAACGATTTGGATCTGTGATCAAGAAGTTATACTGATCGCTGACTAAAAATCAACGATCAGTATTATCAGAGAGGAGTGGAAATATGGATATCAGCTCTGCAATGTCCACATTCGGCTTTGGTCATCGCAATAGCAATCAAGTCGTGATCGACCATGAGGGCGAGCTTTGGTGTGCTATCGCCCCTACTGCTGCAGTGGGCGGCCTGCACACGACCGCATCCGGTCTTCCGGGCATGCTGAGGCTCGAACCTTTGATGGATGGCGAGTACAAACCTTTTACCTACACGGCAACGGAAGCCCTGTTGGAAATCACATTGGCAAATGGCACAACAATAAAGATCGCTACGGACAAAGAAGCGCAGGCAATCCGATTCACAGGCAATGCGGCGCTAAGGCTGAATGGCGTTGAGAATATATTGCACTCAACCATTACGCTGAAAACGCAAGATGGCATTGTGGCGACGATCGGGAGAGGCAACCGCTATCTGATCACAGCGAAAAAAGGCACAATATCTGTTGACGACGGATGGAATTACAAGATTTTTACTTCTGTGACGCCGGTGCTGACAATCGAACCTGATGCAGGCGAACTGGAGCTTTTCGTGTTTGATCTGCCGGCGGATAGGGAAACCCCTCAAATGTCGAAGAGCTTTGACGCCTGTGTTGCGGAAAGCAGCGCCGACTTTCAGGCTTTCCTGGGCGAGATAATAGACGTCCCGACTGAATGGAGCGATGTGAAGGAAAAGATTGCCTACCCGCTATGGCTGTGCCATAGGATGCTGAACGAAACCAGCGAGGTCATTGTCGAAAACAAATGCTACTCCGCCTATTCCGACGCCACGCTGATGGCGATCGCGTCGATGGCGTTTAAGGACGTCAAAAAAGCAATCGATATGATCCTCGCTTATCCTCTTGATTTTCCGCCTGTCGCGGGAGTGGCGGCTGCCAGGTTAATCGAGGAAAACATGCTGAATGACGCCAGGGGAGATATCTTCCGCGTCTATGCAAGGATAGAGGCTTTTCTCAGAAGATGCATCAAGGAACGTACGGTGGATAGAGAGGGCCTCATCGCTTGTATGTATCGCTTTGAAAACGGGATAGACGAGCTGCCGGCGTACTTTAGCGTCGGAGAGCCGGTGTTTACGCCGGACATTAACGCCTACCTGATCGTTGCCGGCGAGGTGCTGGGCAAGCTCGCGCATAGGGAATACGACGTCGGCGCAGGGCGAAAATGGGAAACGTACGCGAAAGAACTCAAAGCTGCATTTCTCGCCAAACTGTGGGACGGCGAGAACTTTATCGGAATAAACGCATATACCGGGGAAGTTTCCGGTCCGGACAGCTTTCTGTCGCTGGTCCCCGTCATTCTGGGCAGTCGGCTGCCAAACGAAATAGTACGTAAGCTTGTCGCCAGAATCGATGAGGAAGCAACAGACAGCGCTGTCGGCTTGCTGCTCGCCGGAGGTCTGTACGACGCGGGCGAAGAAGATGCTGCAAAAGGCATTGCCATTGAGGCGCTCAATAGCGTACGCAGGGAGAGTTTGGAATGCCCATTTTACGGCGCGTCGCTGTTAGCGCTTGCGCACAAAGTGTTATAAAGGAGGGGAGCTCTATGTTTGGCACATATGAACGTTTTAATCTTGTGCGCGCCGCTTTCGCCCGGAATGCCTCCAATACTTATGTTTTCGAGGACTTCTACACACTGGGGAGACTGCGTCTCGGTAACAACTGGACCGGTGGTCCGCTCTATGATACTTCCGCAATGAAGGGTACCTCTTTTTTATTTGATATTAAACTGACAGTCAACGGTACGCCGGTAAAGTATTCGTATTTTGCGGACGAAGCTTCCCTTAAGCTTTCTTCCGATTGTTGCGCGGAAGCGGAGATTGCGCTAACCGACCGCTCCCATTTCCGCATCCGGGGGAAGAATGCCGGACTGCGGCTTGAACTGCGTTCTTCCTCCGGCGAGAATGCGGAGGCGTGCAGGGGGATGTGCGCCCTGTTGGACGGCAGCGGCTGGGAAGGGGAGTTCGGCAAATATGGCAAACTGTTCTTTCAATCGATTGCCGGGAGCCTTTCTGTCACCGCTATTTACGATGATAAGGAGAAAGCCTATTCTCTGGTGCGCATCGATTTTTTGCCTGACGCCACTACGGGTATCTGCGAAGCAGCCGTCCACGACTACCGCGACGAGCTGCTGCCTTTCGGCGAATATGAAGAGTTTGACGAACTGGTTGAAAATAACCGCGCGGATTTTGAAGCTTTCAGCCGGATATACCGCGAGGCAGCGCCCGGATACGAAGAAATGGCGAAATATGCACGCTGGACTGTCTGGAGCCACCGCACAAAGGCGATCGGGACATTCCAACAGCCGCATATCTTGTTTCAGAACACATGGAGCTGCGCCGCCGCGCCTTGGCAGCAAAGCTATAACGCGATGTCGATGCTCGCGGATCCCAAAGAGGCATGGCGCCAGATTTGCGTGATGTTCCTCTATCAGGACGAGCGCACCGGCCGCCTCCCCAATATGGTGACCTACGCCAATCCGCCTATGCAAGGGATGCAGCCCCCGTTTCAAGGCTTTGCGCTGGATTTCCTTTGCCGCAATGTCGGCGACGACTTTATCACGGAGGAGGACGCGGAGCAAATGTACCCCAAAATGGCGGCATGGGCGAACTATTGGACGACCTATCGAAACGCGGGATTGGGAGACGACGTCATTGCGCTGATCAGCCCTCACGAATCCGGCTGGGACGATTTCACCTTGTTTAAGGATGGCCTCCCGACGATCGACCCCAACTCTATCGCCTTCCTTGTATTGATGATGGAAGGCGTCGCCAGGGTGGCTGGGAAATCACGCAGCTATACGGATACGTATGATTCATGGATGGCGCGGGCAAAGAAACTGACGGACACGCTGGTCAATGAATACTGGGATGGCGAGAGGTTTGTTGCGAAATATCAGGGCAAGCCTGTCGACTCTCTGAGTTTAGGCAGTTATCAAGCGATCATGCTGGGCAAGCGTCTGCCGCAGGCTATTATCGACAAGATCGCAGAGAAATTAGTCGAGGACGGGCAATGGCTTACCGAAATCGGTCTGGCTTCGGAAAACATGCAAAGCAGAGAAGCGAGATTTGCGCCATCTGTACCGCGCCATTATGCTTCCTTTACATCCGGTCGCGTGATCGGGCCGCTCAACATGATACTGACCGTCGGGCTGCAAGCAGCCGGGAAGCAGAAGGAAGCGGAATACATTGCCAGGCGCTTCTGCGACCACTTAAACCGCGAAGGGATCATGCTTGGATACGCGCCGTATAATTATCTCAAATTCGATGGAAGCGAGGCCGCTCAGCAGATTCCGCCCCACAACTCGGACGGCTGGCCC
>WRMS01000044.1 GCA_009777025.1 Clostridiales bacterium
GGGAATGGATCCTGTCGTACAGCGCTATATTTTCCATAATTTCCGTACTGGGCGTACCGGGATAAGCCGCTGCCACCTTTACCCCGGCTTCATATACCCCCCGGGCTATCGCTTCATTACCGGAGAGCAGTTCATAGGTTGTCATGCTTCCCTATTCCCCCTACTAGTCCCATAATTCGATCATGTTACCGTCCGGGTCTTTGAAGAATATCCAGTGGGCGTCGCTTGCGCCGCGTTTCTTAGGCGGGAAGAAAAACTCGATGCCGTCGGCGATCATCTGCTCGTATAAAGCGGGGATACTTTCTACTTTAAAGGCAAGATGATGGTAGCCGGTCATTGGCCATTCAAAGGGCGGGGATTTCTCCGTATTGGAGAATTGAAACAATTCCAACGTGACGCCGAAATCCGAGCTAAGCATCCGCATATCCGAATAGACGCCTGCCGGCTGACGGTACAAGGTCGGCGAATCGCTGATAAAGCCTTCGTCGAATCGCGTACTCCGCTGTGCCTTGAAACCAAGGTACTTTTCATAAAAAGCCGTCATCTTATCCAGATCCGATACCGTGATGCCCATGTGCATAAATTCAATGTTCGCCATGTTCATTCCCTCCTTAAAATACTTCTGTTCAGAACGCATCTTGATCAGCGCGCTCTGTATCCCCACTGAAACAAGTCTCATTCTATAGGCATAGCGGAAAAAAGTAAAGACCTTGTTCAGCCTGCCGGCGCATGGTCCTTCAGCAATTGCCTTCGTATACATAATGCAGAAATTGCCGCGCAGTATCCGCCAGGGCGTAGACTTTACCAACCGGCGTCGGCGCCCGGTCCGCCATTTGCCACCTGGGAAAGAAGCGGCTCACATGATAGGGGATATCCGGGTTCACGCCCGCCAGCCAGCGCGCCAATTCCGTGATCTCCGCTTCGCTGTCGTTTTCTCCCGGCACAATCAGCGTCGTGACTTCCACATGGCAAAGGCTTGCCGCCAGTTCGATGGTTTCCTTGACCGTCGCCAAATCGCCGCCAAGCGACGTGTAATAGGACGCGCGGAAGCCCTTCAAATCGATATTCATCGCATGAATATAAGGAAGAAGGGTAAGCAAAGGCGCCCGGCAGATATACCCGTTGGTGACCAGCACATTCTGCAATCCTGCTGCGCTTGCCAGCTTTGCGCAATCCAGGACAAACTCATAGCCCACCAAAGGTTCATTATAAGTGTAAGCCAAGCCTATATTTCCCCTTGTTCTTTCTGCAAGCGCAGCCTCCACCAACTGTTCCGGTTGCCTCTCCGTCGCCGGCTGAAACGACGCACGCCCAGCCATGGATATCTGGCTGTTCTGGCAAAAGGGACAGCGCATATTGCAGCCGAAGCTCCCTGCAGACAGGATCCTGCTGCCGGGATGAAAATGATACAATGGTTTCTTTTCGATGGGATCCAAGGCAAGGGAAGTGACGACCCCATAATTATCGCTCACCACAACGCCGTCTCTATTCCGCCTTGCCCGGCATTTGCCGGTCTGTCCGACCTGAAGGTGGCAATGCCGGGGACAGATCCCGCATACCGCCGTCTCTCCCGTCATGCCGGATTCTCTTCCGCTTCGTGACGTATCACCGCAAAGCGCTCCATCCGGTATGCTTCGTTCTTGCGGATTCCCGCTTTCTGCAGCGCGATTTCCACTTGTTGCGCCGGATTGTCCACCCCTTCCAGATCAGGCAGCAGAAGCCCCCGTCTGGATCCAAGGCTCACAATGACGCCGTAGCGCTTGACGTCCAATTGATCCATGGATTCTATCGGTTCCGGCTTCTTCAGCACATCCACGCTGACCGTCAACTGGGGCAGCTCCCTTTCTTCAACCGGACGGAATCGGGGATCCTCCGCGGCGGCGCTGACGGCATTATGAAGGATTTCCGCCAACAGGCTGGGCCGGGTTGGGCTGATGGTGCCGATGCAGCCCCTCAGCTGTCCTTCCTTCTTCAAAGAAACAAAGGCGCCGGCCTTCTCCCGGAGCAATTGGTCAGGCAAGCCTTTGCCAAGCTCCGGCGGCAAATCCGCGACACCCTTCAGCCGCCGGCCTTTCCTCACGAACTCCTCCATCGAGAAACGGGCAAGGCGGATATAGATATCCTCCTTATCCTTCATTGCCGCTACAGCTTCCTCTTGCTTCTCCGGATAGATACGGCTGAACTCCCGGCCAGCGTCTTTGGCGCCCCCCGTGATGGCGCAGACGCCATAGCCCACACCGAAGGGTCCTTCATAGGACAACTGTTCCGCCTGTACCTGCCTGCCGTCAAAGGCGCCCGCCATGATGAGGAACGAACGCCATCCGCATTCCCCGGCCGCTTCACAAAGGCGCGGATCCATCTGCATTAACGCCAGGAAATCTCCCGTAGCCAGCGCCGCCATGACCTGCCTGTCAAATACAGGTCCTTCGGGAGCATAACCATAGGGCCCGTCGCTTTTCAATCGATGGGACAGGTCTCCGCTGGCGATAATCACCGTCCGCCGGTCCAGTGCTTCCGCAACCTGCGCAATGCATTGGCCTGCTTGATAATGTTCCAGCGGCGACAGCCCTGAAAGCCCCATCCGCAGCATACGGAAGTCCTCCCAGGCAGCTTGAAAAAACCGCAAAGGCACAACGCTGCCGTGATCCAGCTCTTTGCTCTTCTCCCCCATGAATCCGACCGGCAACTGCTTTTCTCCTGCCGCCTTCTCCAGTTCCCTGGCAAAGGCCTGATCATAGGCTACCACCGTTTTGGGCCCCTTTACGCCAAAGGAAGCCATATCCCCCCGGGCTTCGGCGCCGGGAGAAATATGGAAATAGTCCGCATACATGACCGAATGGGGGGACAGCAAAACTACCGTATCCGGTTTATCCGCGGCAAATCTTGCCGCAGCCTCGCGAAAACCGTCCAGGGTAGCCTGTATTTCCCGTTCCTGCCCCCTGCCCACCTCCGGCAAAGCCAGCGGCGGATGGGGCACAACATAAGCAGAGATAACGGACATAGGAAGCTCCTTTCCGGAAGTACGATGAACTCCATGTACAGAGATCGCAGCTTTACGCTTCTTCTTGTGAGGGTCTATTCGCCTGAGGGTCGATTCGCCTGTATCATGGCGTCAAACATCTTACTCAAAGTCGGCGGGATATCCTTCAGCGTGTAACCCGAAAGCCCCTGCCTTATATTCAGCACATAAATCGTCGGAATAGAATACAGAAGGCTGAAGGTAAGTAAACCACAGTACTCAACATCCGCGTCAGCCGCAATCACTTTCATTTCCTTCAATACCGCGATAATCCTCATCACAAAGTCCGTGGTTTCCTGGAGGCGAACTAAAACAAATTTTCCGAACATGTTGTTCCGGTGCTGCTCCTGATGAATCAGATGCACCAGGTTCGCATAGTACACATCGTCCGTCAATGGCGTGATGCTGGACATGATACAGTAGGCGATGCCTTCCCCTGTAGGTTTCTCCTGCAGAATAGGCACAATATCAATGCTGTGAAACATACCCGCCGTCTGTTTCGCATAGTCGTTCAGCATATTTTGAAGTATTTCTTCTTTTGATGAAAAATGGCTGTATATGGAGCCGGATGTGATACCTACCGCCATCGCGATATCCCGTATAGTTGTATCCGCATAGCCTTTCTCACTAAATTGCTCCAGTGCGTAAAGCAGTATTTTTTGTCGTGTCGGAATGTCATCCTTCATCATATTTGACAAGCGATAATCCATTTCCATCACCCTCCATTCAATCCAGAAATCCTTCTATACATATACGTCATATACACCATATATGCCCCATATATGCACCTATACTTTCGACTATCCTGTCGCATCTGCTATCACAGGTTCTGCCTGTCCAGTTTATCCAGGCCGTACTGGTTGATGATCGTGATCAGCTTATCCGGATAAGCGCTGTCTGTGGCGTAACCGCAGCGTTTGAGCGCAAAAGCGCCGCTCACGCTGTGATACATAACGTTCCGGTATGGTTGATACCGCTCCAGTTGCAGCAGTAAGTCGTTGTGATCATTCCAGCTTTCCTGTACGCTATGGTAAGCGCGGAAATTGGCGTCGGTCCGGTAGAGTGTGCCATAGTATTCTTCCTGGGTACCCGACAGGACGCTGCCGGCAGGGCCTGTACCCTTGATTCCAAACAGGTTATAGGAAAAAAGCCCGCTATACCTGTCTACGGGAAGGCTTTGCCCCCAGCCTGTCTCCAGGATCGCCTGGGCAATCTGCAGTGCGGCGGACATGCCGTTTTGCTTTTGTGTCGCCAGCGCCATAGGCGTAACCATATTTACAAATTGCCCTCTCTCAATGACCGGCCTGGCGTTGTAGAATTGACCGAAATAGATCTTCACCGGTATGACTTCCGACTCGATTTGCTGTCCGCCGGGCAAGGTGCCGACCGCGCGGATTTGCCTCTCCCCTTCGTTGACGCTCTCCGGCGTCCATTCTATCTCCTGTGACGGGTTTTCCGCTGTTCCCAAGGATCGTTGTGATCCGTTGAAAGGGTTGCTCAGGATGTACTCCACCTGCGCCAAAGGCACATTTGCCGTGGAATGCAGCGTAAGGCCGCCGGTGATCACCTGTCCGGGCCCTACGCCGCCAAGGATGAGGCTGGGAGCGGAGGATATGCTTACCCTGCGGGTGTTGCTCGTATACACATTTCCGCGAGGATCCGTGACTTGTACATAGATATCCCATGTACCGGCCATATCCGGCCCGGGAAACCAGACTGCATCCCCCCACGGCTTTTCATCCAGCAGCACGCTCTCGCCGCCGGCGACATTCTGCGCCCAATACTGTGTAAGCGCACTGTCAAAGTTTCTGGTGATGGACAAGGTGACCGGAATCTTTCCTACATGCTCCGCATTAAAGCTCCTCAGGTTGACGCGGGGCGTCGTATCTTCAGGCGGCACGCTAGCCATTACGGTTACGGCGGCGCTTGGATAGGCGTTACCGGCGGAATCATAAGCAATGGCGCGAATGGCGATAGGGCCGTTCTGCCCGGCAGGCGGTATGTGGGTATACGTTTCCTCGGGGTCGGTCTGGGGGGAACGCGTGCTGCTTCCGTCTGAGAGGACGCTAAATTCATACTCCAGCCCTCTGGCTCGGAAGCTGACTTCCGCCCGCATTTGGATCTCTCCGGTCATGACCTGGCCTTCCCCGATACCTTCGAGGCGCACGCTTGGCACAGGCTGCATATGGACGTTGACTGCCGCGCCGGCGAGGAAGTTGCCTTCCTTATCGCAAACCGCCGCCGCCAGGACTGCGGGTCCGGTTAAGGCCACATCCGGGATGAGTGTTACGGCGCCGTTCACATGGGAAGTACTGGCTGCGATCTTTCCGTCGCCGGCGACAGGATCCAGCAGGAGATACTTCACCCAAACCGCATCCTGCGGCGCTCCGTTCCCGTACAGCAGGGACAAGGGGAGAGCGCCGGTGATCTGCTGCCCCGGCTGAACGCCCTGGACAGTGACGTCAAAGAAACGGGTCCTTTCCCCTGCCGCCGTGGTGTCAATCCGAACCTGTCCATTCTGATTGTCCCATTCCACACCGATCCCAAGGGCGCCGGCCAAGAGACGCAGCGGCACATAGGTGCGATCCGCGACAATCCTCGGCGCCACGTCGCATACGTCATAGCTTTCGCCCGCGGCGTCGCCATAGCATACCAGACGGTTGTCGATCCAAAGTTTCACATAAGAGCCGGCGCCTCTGGTGATCGTTACCGTGCGCGTCTCAGGCGACCACTCTACCCGCGCGCCTAGTGTTTCCATCAGCACCCGCAAGGGAATCAGTGTTCTGCCTTGGGTCACGATTGCTTGCTCCTCAGACCGGAGAAGCTGCCCGTCGATCACCAGATCCACCTTTACCGCGTCGCTCTGCGCGGCGGCTGCCGCCGGAGCAGGCTGGCCTGCCAAAGCCGGCAGGAAAGCGAGGCAAGCGATCAGCAAAAGGATGCGCCCCTTCTCATATATTGTTTTTGCTCCCAGTCGTTTCATTCTACCTCCTGTCTACCGCCCAAATCTCTGATCCCCTGACATAATCCGCTCTAAGACTCCCGACTCCATAGGCGGCGAGTTAAGAGCAGCTAAGGCATGCAAGGCTTGCCTAAGAGGGCGAGATAAATGCGGAAACCCGATTGGTTGCATGCTACTGCACGGCTCTTTACCGGACGCCCGTTCAGGAGGGCGCCACTATGGATTCGTAAGCAACTGCTCCGCTAACCGCTCTGCCTTTTCGGCGTCGGCAGCGACACAGTAGATCAGATACTCTCCTTTTTCCAGCAGTATGGCGCCTTGCAGATAACGGACTTCCTCCGGCGCGTAAGATGCATAGATTTCCTTCTGATAGGCAATGCGGTCTTCCAGGGCGGCGCGCAGCGTCTTTATCGATTCCGCCTCTGCGGCCTGCAGGACGATGATCTCCTCCGCCGTCGCTCCGCTGCTGAAATAGCCCTTCAGCGTCCTTACCTCTTCTTCCCGTATACCCAGTAAAACATAAACCACCCCGGGATCCAGTTCTTCCAGGCGATCCCTGTAGTCCAATTCCTGATTAAAGCGCTCCGCCACAGCGGCCACATCCAAGCTGAACGCTGCCTCGCGTGCAGAATCCCTGCTGTCGTCTGCCTTATCGCAAGCGCCGAGCAGGAGTACGCCCGCAATCAGATAGCACACTATTGGAATGCAAAGCAAGCGAACGCTTTTCACCATCCGCACCCCGTCTCCTATGCCTTAATAGGGCCGCTCAATAGCCATAATCGCGGACTACGTGCCGTTTCAGGTATTCCAGCCATATCTTGCAATACTCTTTATTCAAGTGGATGCCGTCGTTTCCGGCTTCTTCCGGCAAGAAGCCCTCCTCGTTCACCATGCCTTGAAACACATCCAGATAATAAACGCCTTTCTCCCATGTCATCTTCTTGATTTCTTCGTTAAATTCCAAAACACGAGGAATGGTAAAGTAACCGCCTTCCTCTGCCTTCTTTTGAGAAACGGGCAATATGGATTGTATATAGATAACCGCTTCCGGCTGCAGTTCCCTGATCCTGTCTATTACTTCCCCGTAAGCTTCGATATAGCTCTTCAGGCTTCGCCAGCCAAGCTCGTTGATCCCGGTCTTGATATAGATTTTCCCAAACTGCAGGTCGTTTAACGCTTCCGGTATCGTGATCCTATTTCCGCCCGTTTGCAGAACAATCGCTTTCGTCAGCAAAGTGGTGACGTTCACGCCTTTTTCCGTATAAAAAGTCGCCTCAACGGTCAGACCGGAATACAACATCAGGCCCATGACACGGGAGTCTCCGATAAATAAAGCGTCTCGAAAATAGAATTCGTCTACCGCCGGAGAAGAAGGTACGGGATAGAATGTCTTTCTCCATAGCTCTTCCGGATCTTCTTCTACCACTAATTCTACCACTTCTTCAGCAGTATCTTCTACAATAATTTCACCAATATCTTCTACAACATCTGTAAAATTGGGATTCAGCGCTTCGCCTGTATTCGCTATGACCGCATCATCTTCCGGCCCTTCCGGCTTTTCGGAAGTATTCTCTGTCGCGCTATTGGCGCTATCCCGTAACATGCCTTCCGTTGTCGCTGTCTCCGGCTCTGGGTCTGCCTCTTGCGATGAGCCGGGAAGCGCTGCGCTGGCCGTCTGGTTATCGGCGGCGGTCTGGTCATCGGCGGCGGTCTGGTCATCGGCGGCAAATATAGACGAAACGCGATGGATCGCGGTATTTACGGCGTTTTTCATCGACGCCATATTGATCATTGCCCCTGCAATAAGGACAAAGCATGCCAGTACCGCAATAAATCCATGAAGTGTTCGTTTTTTTTGCTTCAGAGGCTGCATTCCTGTCTCCCTTGTAATCGTATCCTTATTATACAATATAAAGCAGTTGTTTTCGCATAGAATTTTTGAGCTGTTTTTTGAGCGTAAACAAACCGAAGCAAGGAAAGCGCTAAAAAGCATTCGGAATCCATTCGATATGCGGCTCGTTCCCTGCCGGGTCATAAAGGATACCTACTACATCGAAGCGGCAGTCTACATCCGCCATCTTCCTGCGGCTCAGATAGCAGGCTGCTAATGTACGCAGTTTTTTCTTTTTTTTGGAATTGACGGATTCCGCCGGCGTTCCCCACTGATCGCTGCTTCTGCCGCGCACTTCCACAAAGACTAAGGTTTCGCCAATTTGGCCTATGATATCGATTTCGCCATAGGTACAGCGAAAGTTTCTTTCCACTATACGCATTCCTCTGGCTTCCAGCCATGCCGCGCCTATATCTTCTCCCCGCCTACCCAGGATCTGTCTAGCATCCATGGTTCTGTCCCCGGGAGGATTTCGCTTTATCCATAAAACCTAAAAATGAGCGGCGATGGATCGGGCAGGGTCCGATCGCGAGCAGCGTCTCCCGGTGGCTGGCTGTCGGGTAGCCTTTATGTCTCAGGAAGCCATAATTCGGATATAGTCTGTCCCATTCCTCCATTTGTCTGTCTCTGCCGGTTTTCGCCAGAATCGACGCGGCGCTGATACAGGCGACCTTTGCGTCCCCCTGTATGATGGATTCCTGAGGACAAGACCCAGGCAACCGTATGGCGTCCAGGAGCAAATAGTCCGGTTTTATCGCCAGAGCGTCTAAGGCTCTGGTCATGGCCAGTTTTGTCGCGTTCAAAATATTGTATTCGTCGATCTCCGTATGACTGGCTTCTCCGATACCCCAGGCACAGGCTTTCTCTTTGATTTCCGCTTCGAGACGCAGCCGGTTTGCCGGGCTCACTTTCTTGGAGTCGTTCAGGCCCGGAAGAAGTAGGCCCAAGGGTAGAATCACTGCGGCTGCTACGACGGGACCGGCTAATGGGCCTCTTCCCGCTTCATCCAAACCGGCGACTGCCTGATAACCGGCAAGCCGCAAACCCGCTTCTTTCTCGCCCAAGCGGGTAAGCCGCGCCCGTTCCGCTTCCTCCCTTTCCCACGGTTGCTTTCGCATGCTATCGTCCTTTCCTCACCGACTCAACTCGTTCTATATGAATCCTGTGCTGAACGAATCTTTGCTCAATGCCCGTCTTCCTTGTCTGCCGGCGGTTCATCCCAGGTAATGCGTCCCAGTTTTCCGCCCCGCAGTTCATCAAGCAGGATAATCGCCGCCTTGTCCGTTTCTACCATACCGCCCTTACGCAGGAGTCCGCGCCGCCTGCCTATCGCTTCGAGGATATACCAGGAAGCCGTATCCGACAGCCCTCCTTCTCCCGCTGTTTCTTCCGTTTCCGCCTCCATGAGGGGCCAGGCGGCTGCGTTTTCTATCTGCCCATCGGAGACAAAATCGGCTATCTCGTCATCGGATAGGGATTCCTTTACGCCGTAACGCATAGTCAGCCTGCCGGGCCTATGTTCCCGCAGCCAGCCAATAAGCCATAAGGCGAGTTCCGTTTGATGGTAGGCATTGTCGCCGATTGCACCGGTTACGGCAAGCTTTCTGGCTCCTTCTTTGTCCTCCAGATTCGGCCATAATATCCCCGGCATATCCAGCAACTCCAGATCCCGGTCCAGGCGTATCCATTGCTTGCCCCTTGTCACACCCGGCCGATCCGCCGTCTCCGTCGTCGCCCTCCCGGCGAGGAGGTTGATCATAGTGGATTTGCCGGCATTCGGTATACCGGTGATCATCGCCCGGACGGTGAGGTTTGCTATCCCCCGGCTTTGTCGTCTGGCCAGAATGTCTTCCGCCCTTGAACGCAGTCCATCGGTTACCTTCTTGATCTCCTCTTTCGGATTTGCGCTTTTAAAATTACACGCCACGGCGGTCAAACCCTGCTTGCGGAAAGCAGCCACCCAAGCCTTATTGTAGGCTTCCTCAGCAAGATCCGCTTTGGCCAGCACCAGCATCCTGGGCTTTGGGCCGATCAAGCTATGGATCAGGGGATTCCGGCTGCTTTCGGGCAGTCTGGCGTCCAGCACCTCTACTGCCACATCCACCAGCTTCAGATTGTCCGTCATCAGTTTTCGGGTTTTCGCCATATGTCCGGGAAACCATTGAATCGACATGGCAGGCATCCCTCGTTTCCATAATATACCATATTATAGCAGACCCTTGAAAAAAAGCAAGCGATAACGAGTAGAATCCACCCGAAATTCCTTATTTTTTTCTTGACGCAGAAGTAAGCGAAGGGTTACAATGATATGCAAAATATTGATCTTTTTGAAGTTTCGAATGTTAGGAGAATGCGTCTTGATTATCGGAATACCAAAAGAAATCATGGCTTACGAGCACCGTGTTGGGGCTATACCGGCAGGCGTAGAGGGTTTTGTGCAGAATGGCCATACCGTCTATATCGAGCAAGCCGCCGGCGCCGGCAGTGGCTTTTCTGACGGCGAATATACGGAAGCCGGGGCCACAGTACTGCCCTCCGCCGCCGACGTCTACGACGCCGCGGACTTTATCTTAAAAGTGAAAGAGCCCCGCGACAAGGAACTCGAACTATTACGGGAAAATCAGATCCTATTCACGTATCTGCATCTCGCCCCGGAGAAAGCCCTGACCATGAAGCTTCTGGAACGGAAGATCATCGGATTGGCTTATGAGACGGTGCAGCTGGATAGCGGCGTGCTTCCCCTTCTGTCGCCTATGAGCGAAGTGGCCGGTCGCATGTCCATCCAGATCGGCGCCAACCTCCTGGAGGATATCCATGGAGGCCGCGGCATGCTCATCGGCGGCGTCCCCGGCGTCGAGCCCGCCAGCGTGGTGATTATCGGCGGCGGCGCAGTGGGAACAAACGCCGCAAAGATGGCTGCGGGGCAAGGAGGCCGGGTGACGATCCTGGACGTATCCACCACGCGTCTCAGCTACCTGGACGATATCTTCGGCAACCGGGTTACTACGCTCATGTCGAACTCCTACAATATCGCCAAATGTGTGAAGAACGCGGATCTGCTGATCAGCGCCGTTCTGATTCCCGGGGGCCGTACGCCCACACTTGTCACGGAGGAGATGGTCAAATCCATGAAACCCGGAGCCGTGATCATCGATGTGGGTATCGATCAGGGAGGCGCCGTAGAAACCATCGACCATGTCCGTACCCATGCGGATCCTTGTTTCGTAAAGCATGACGTCATTCACTATTCCGTAGCGAATATGCCCGGCGCCGTACCGCGCACCTCGACCTTCGCTCTCACGAACGCGACTTTCCCCTACGCCCTCCGGATTGCGGACAAAGGCGTCCTTGAGGCTATGCGCCAGGATCCTTCCCTGTTGCGAGGATTGAATCTTTTCAAAGGCAAACTCACTTATAAGGCTGTCGCAGACGCGCAGTCCCTTCCTTTCACGGACCCGCAGACCGTGATACAATAAACGAACCGCTGCCTATAGAAATCAGCTTATGCTGATCGCCAGCCCGGTTATGCGCCAGGCGAGCCTGACGATTCAACGAGTTGAACCTGTAATAAGACTTAATAGTGTTGAGCAAAGCTGCCGGCTATCTATTCGACCGGCAGTTTTTCCGTTTGCGGAGCACTAACCGACTTCATAGAGTACTGCTTCGCCCCGGAGCTTTCTTACTACGTTTTCCGCACAGGTGATCCCGATCGCGTTCAGCGCTTCAGCCGTATACATACCCATATGCGCTGTTATCACCACATTCTCCAACTGCAGCAGCGGGTTGTCGTCGCGTACAGGCTCGTCCTCCGTCACATCGAGGGCGGCGCCGGACAGATGCCCGCTTTTCATGCATGCATATAGATCTTCTTCCTGTACAATCCCGCCTCTGGCCATATTGACCAGCAGCGCGTCTTTGCGCATGCGGAGGATCGTTTTACTATTGAAAAGGTAGCGGGTCTCTTCGGTAAGCGGCGCATGGATGGATACGATATCGCTCTCCGCCAGTAAACTGTCAAAGTCCAATAGATTTACATAATTATCCATTTCTTCGGGGACATGGTTCACATAGGGGTCAAAAACCAGTACTTTCATCGAAAATCCCGCCGCTCTGCGCGCTACTGCTCTGGCGATGGCGCCGAATCCCACGAGTCCCAGTGTCTTGCCCCATACGTCACTGCCGATATAGGTCTGATACTGTCCCGCATGGATCCTGGCATTGCTGAGAGACAGCCCCCTGCTGCTGTTCAGAATATGGGCAAATGTCAGGTCAGCCACCGCTTCGGCATTCGTCGCAGGAGCATTCGTTACCGTGATGCCCATCTCCTTCGCTTTCTCCAAGGGGATATTATCGACGCCTGCACCATGTTTGCAGATAATCCGCAGCTTATCGCAGCGCTCCAAATCCTCCGGTTCGAAAGGATGGGCGCCGATGATCAGCGCATCATAAGCCGTTACGGCGACGGCAAAAGAAGCATAGTCGAAATCCACGCCCATGAGCGTATAGTCGATCCCGGCTTCGTCCAGTATCCGAAACACCCGGTCGTTGATCGTCCCGAAGGAGCGGGAAGTAACCAGAACTCTTTTCATTTCAACCGCCTTTTTGTTCAAGTTCAGTACCTGCTATAGCCTGCTATGATCTACTATGATCTGCTATGTTCTGCTATAGTGGCGAGCTATGTATGAACCTACCGTCGTGCGCAGGCCTGTACATACGCTGCCGCCAGTTTCGTAATCGCACGAAAATTACCTGCGCTGATCTTTTTTGCATCAACCAGATTGCTTCCCGCGCTGATGCCCGCGCAGCCCGCCTCCAGAAAACTTCCTGCGTTTTCCGGATTGACGCCTCCCACCGCAAATAAAGGGACATGGCTGATCGGCGCCCGGATCGACCGGATATACTCTGCGCCTAAGGACGCCACGGGAAAAAGTTTGACAACGTCCGCCCCCCATCGTCGGGCGTTCAGGATCTCTGTCGGGGTCATGGCGCCGGGTACGGAAACCAGGCCCAGCTTTACGGTCTCCGTAATAACATTTCTGTCGGCGTCGGGCGAAACGATATAAGTCGCTCCTGCCTGCGCCGCATCCCGCACATGCTGTTCGCGCAACACGGTGCCGACGCCCAGCGCGATCCCGTCTCCAAATTCTTTCTTCAGCAGCGCAAGGGATTGCAGCGTGTCTTCCGACCTTTCCTCGCTGCTTGCGTCAAAGGTTACTTCCAGGCAGACAATCCCGCCGTCGACCAGCGCCTGCCCTGTGGAAAGAATATGCCTGGAGGATATGCCCCGTATCACGGCGATGATCCTTTTGTCCAGCAGGAAATCCAATGTCGCTTTCATCTTGCGCCTCCTCAAAGTACCACTTTTAGTTGGGTAAATCCAAAGAATTTTAGACCTTAGCCTTTACCGTGTTGCCTGGTAGCAAGCGAGGTAGCGGGCATATTTCTCGCGATAGTACCCGGCGGCGTCCGGGTTGGGAATGATCAGCCTGCCGCTGCCCGCGCTTGTTCGTCTCCGGTCCTCCGGCAGGCCCAGCGCCCTGCAAGCCAGAATCAGGCTGCCGATCATCGACGCGTGGGCTGTCCCGTCTACTTCCAGGTTATGTTGAAAAATATCCGCGCACATCTGCATCCAGAAAGGCGAGTTGGTAATCCCGCCGGAAAGCCTGATCCCGGAAGGCGCGCCGTTGAGGTCAGCTAAAATCTCAAAGCATTGATACAGATTGAACAATACCCCTTCCAATACCGCGCGGTACAGGTCTCCTCGCGCATGGGAGGGCTTGAGGCCAAAGAATCCGCCGCGTCGAAGATCATTCCAGCCGGGGCAGCGCTCCCCGAACAAAAACGGCAGAAACACCGGCGTATCGCCTTCCGCCTCAGCCGCTTCCTTTTCCAATTCCGCATAAGCGACATGCCCGCCGCATATACGGGCGATAAACCAATCCACACAATTGCAACAGCCGGAAGTAGCGGCGCCGGACAGCCAACTATCAGGCCCCAGATAGCACCAGACGCCTGGGTCATCCGGCAGAACCGGACGGGAAGCGGCAAAGCGCAAAGCGCCGCTTGTACCGGCAGAAAGGGACATGACGCCCTCGTCCATCGCGTCCGCGCCGACCTGATTTAAGGCCCCGTCCGGCATACTGGCGAGCACTGGTATCCCCGGCCGGAGTCCCAGGCTTTTTGCCCCCTCTTCGTTGAGGCGGAGAACATCCCGATACGAAATCAACCGGCCCAGTTGGGCTTCTTGAATTCCAAGTTCCTCCAACAGCGCGGGGTCATAGGCTTTCGTGTGTATGTTCAGCAAACCGCTGCCGGAAGCGACAGCATCGGTCACCGCCCATTGACCGGTCAGTCGCCAGGTATGATAGGTCCCTTGCCCCATGATGCGAAACGCGGACAGATCGCAGCCCCGTTCCGCTAGCATCCTGAGTTTGAAGAAAGGATAAATCGCGTTAACCATGCAGCCGGTCTTTTGGTAGAATGCCTTCGTATAGCCGGCGTCTTGCCGAAGCGCGGCGCATACGTCCGAGGCCTCCGTATTGGTCCAAAGATACACGGGACTCATCGGCTGCATATCCTTGTCGCAGAGCAGCAGGCTATGCCAGGCGCAGCTCAAGGTGATCGCGGAAATATCCTTTCCTTCTGCCAGCTCCCTGCCCAGGCGCAGGAGATCCTGCCAATCGCTGTCCGCGTCATGCAGGCTAATATCGGCGCCGGGCGGCCGAAAGGCCTTTGTCCGCAGTTGCATAGAGGCGTCCGTACTATCGTAAAGCACGGCTTTCGCGGAAGTGGTGCTGGCCTCCAATGCCAGAATATACATCAGGACTGCCCGCAGTCGATCAGGATTTTGACTGAATCACTGTCCGGATCGGCGATCAAGTCAAAAACGCCTGCACTGTCAGCCAATGGGATCACATGGCTCACCACCTGCTCCAGCTCGTCGCTGATCGTCGCCGCATAATGCACTGCCTGCCGAAATTCTTCCTTCGTATACACCCTGGTGCCGGTCATCCGCTGCTCTTTCAGGCTGAAAGCCTGGAGATCGACTTTATGCGGTGCTTTATGCATGGACACCATGCAGATCATTCCCCCCACCCGGACCATATCGCACATGTGTAAAGCCACGGATTCCGCGCCGCTGCATTCATACAGAATATCCGCGCCCTCCCCGTCCGTAGCGTCCCGTACAAAGGCTGTTACATCGCGGTCGCCGCCGATGGGAATCATGCCCAGCGCCTCCGCCCTGGCAAGGCGTTTTGGATTGATATCCGAGATCATCACCTTCGCCGCTCCCGCATGTCGGAGCAGAAGTCCCGTAAGCATACCGATGGGTCCAGCGCCCGTCACCAGGACCGAGTCCAGGGCGCGCAGCCCGCTTTGATGCAAAGCCCGTACAATCACAGCCAGAGGCTCGATCACCGCAGCCGCTTTGTCCGAGACAGCATCCGGCACGCGAAAAAGCGCCGCCTCGTCCACCCACATATACGCGCAGGCGCCGCCGTCCTGATCGATGCCCAGTAACCTGAGCGTATTGCAGGCATGAGCGTTACCCGTTCGGCAGGGCAGGCAGTGTCCGCAGGAAATCAGCGGGTAGGCTGTCACCCTGTCGCCTTTTTTAAATCTGCTGCTGTCTTGCATGACTTCGCCCAGAAACTCATGTCCCAGAATCAGGGGCGCTTTGGCCCGGGCATGGACGCCCATATAGATACTGATATCCGAGCCGCAGACCCCGCAATACTTTACTTTCAGCCTGACTTGGCCTTCTTTCTCCCCCGCTTCGGATACCTCTTTCACGCCGACAGTATTGGGTCCCAAATAAACCAATGCCTTCATCAATGCACACCCCTTCGCGCTTTGTGCTTTTCCGATCCCTATTTTACACATTTACAGGCGATAAAGCAAGGCGGGCGGCGCATGCTTTGCAGACTGTGTATGCTGACTCAGGGTGTGTTTTGCGATTCTCAAATAATCATTTCGGGTATTGGTCAATTGCATCAAAATGGTTTATCGTTTTACTAGCCGAATATCATTTTTTGTAGAATTCTATTTTAATCATAACTAACGATTTTTTTCAATAAATAAGTAAATATCCAGCTTAGTGGTTTGGTAAGTCTAAAAGCTGTAAAGGACTTGCCTGGATTTTTTTCGCAAGATAAGGCGGATGATGGAGGTTTATCCGATGAGAAAATATGCTGCTCGAGCGAGGCGCTCAATCCTGCTGCTGTTTGCAGGGCTTTGCTTCGCCTTCTTTTGGCTTGCGCCGCCGCCCGCCTATGCCGCGACGGCCCAGGTCTTGGTCACACAGATTCAGAACATCAGCGGCAGCCTGGTTGTGGAGCTGTCTCCCGCCGATCCGAATGTGGTCGAGGTCTCCGGTTCAGCGACGATTAGCTCCACCGTCGTCTTAAATATCGACCGGAATGTGACGGTAAACTGGGCGGCGGATATCGAGGGCGGCACAGCCAGCGGAAGGTATCTGCTGAATCTAAGTGGCGGCGGTACCTTCAATTTGACCGGCGGCGCAAATATTCGCAATAAAAGCGGCATCTTCTCGGTAACCGGCGCCGGCGCGAATATCAATATCAACCAAGCATCGCTGATAACGCCTTTACCGGAGGACGGCGGCAACGGAACTTCAATCAATATAGCGGCGGACAATGTCAGCTTATATGTGAACACCGGCGGCTCTATCCTGAATGAAGGCTCGAATTCGGCAATTAACGTGACAGCCGGCGTCGTCGGCGTCAATGTCAATATCAACGGCTGCAGCGTCGTGTCGGCGCCGGCGGGATACGCCATAAACGACGGCGGCACCTCCCTGTGCGTGAATGATACCCGGATCACCGTCAACGACGGTGAAGTTCGCTCAGGTTCCGCCTGCACCATTAGGTCTACCGGCATGGACAGCGTCCTGACGGTCATGGGCGGGATTGTCACCAATGAAGCCACAGTGAATAGCAATCCCGTTATCTACATGAACGGCGGCCTCGGCGAAAACGTCACGGTGGGCGGCACGGCGCGGGTCGTCGCTTCGGACAACGGTCTTGGCTACGGGATCCAGACCACCG
>WRMS01000045.1 GCA_009777025.1 Clostridiales bacterium
CGGGGGCCTTGCAGGCAGCGAGGCTGCCTGGCAGCTCGCCCGCCGGGGGATTCGGGTCAGCCTTTATGAAATGCGTCCGGAAAACCCCAGCCCCGCCCATCATACGGGTGAGCTGGCTGAATTGGTTTGCAGCAACTCTTTGCGCGCCAACAGCCTGACAAATGCCGCAGGATTGTTGAAAGAAGAAATGCGCCGTTTGCATTCCCTGATCCTGTCCTGCGCCGACGCCAATCAAATCCCCGCTGGCGGAGCCTTGGCAGTGGATCGCAAGGCCTTTTCGCACATGGTTACCGAACGAATTTGCGCGCATCCCCTGATCACGGTAGAGCGCAAGGAGATCCGGGCCTTACCGGAAAGCGGCGTGACGGTGCTGGCGACCGGACCGCTGACCAGTCCGCCCATGGCTGCGGCTTTGCAGGCGCTGCATGGCGCCCGGGATCTGTATTTCTATGACGCAGCGGCGCCTTTGCTTCTGACGGAATCGCTGGATCAAACAAAAGGTTTCTGGGCTTCCCGCTATGATAAGGGCGGAAAGGATTATTTCAATTGTCCGATGACGGAGGAAGAATACGATCGTTTTTATCAAGCTTTAATCAGCGCGCGAACGACGACGCCCAATGCTTTTGAAGAAGAACGATTCTTTGAAAGCTGTATGCCGGTGGAGGTTCTGGCAAAGCGCGGCCCCAAGACCCTGGTATTTGGCCCGATGAAACCTGTGGGCTTGCACGATCCGAAAGCAGAAGACGGGCGAAGGCCTTACGCCGTCGTGCAACTGCGGCAGGATGATAAAGCCGGGCATCTGATGAATATGGTAGGATTTCAAACCAGGCTGGCCAGGCCGGAACAGGAGAAGGTTTTTCGTATGATTCCCGCCCTTGGGGAAGCGGAGTTTGTCCGATACGGCATGATACACCGCAATACCTTCATCAATTCTCCCGTATTGCTGCATCCGGACGGCCGCCTTAAGACCAAAGAACATTTGTTCGTAGCCGGGCAAATGACCGGTGTAGAAGGATATATCGAATCCGCCGCATCCGGACTGGCGGTGGGGATCAATGCCGCCCGGGCCTATTCGGGTTTGGCGACGCTCCTCTTTCCCGGGGAAACCGCTTTGGGCGCTTTATTGCAGTATATCGTCAGTGCGACGCCGGAGCGTTTTCAACCGGTGAATGTGCATTTTGGATTATTTCCGCCGCTGGCGCATCCGCCAAAAGATAAAAAAACCAGAAACAGTCTGCTTGCGGAAAGGGCGCTGAACGCTTTAGATGAGATGAAGAAAAGGCAGGGGTTCCCATGAAGCTGACGGAAGCGCTGGATCAGTTTTACGATTATCTGACCGACGAGCGAAACCTGTCGCCTCTTACGCTTTCTTCTTACAACCAGGACTGGACCGCCGTTCTGTCCTGGTTGGAGGATCAGGGAAGGGATAGCGCGGCGATGGAGGCGGAAGAGATTACCGAAGACAATATCCGAAGATTTTTGTACGCCATGAACGACAAAAAGCTCTCCAGGGCCACCATCAACAGGCGTCTGGCAGCCATGAAAAGTTTCTATCGGTTTATGATCCGCAAGCAGCATATGGAGCATAATCCAATGGAGGATATTCATCTGAGAAAGCTGCCGAAACGTCTTCCCCATTACCTGGATCAGGAAGAAATCGTTCGGGTGATCGAATCCCCCGACGAACAGACCGAAGCCGGACTGAGAGACAGGGCTATACTTGAAGTGCTATACGGAAGCGGGCTGCGGGTTTCCGAATTGGTTGGCTTAAAGATAGAAGATATACAACTGGAAGAGAAATGGATCAGGGTTTTCGGCAAAGGGGGAAGGCAAAGGATATCGCCTCTCAGTACATTCAGCGCAGCATATTTGCGCCGGTATATAAGCCGCACCGAAAGAAAACGGCAGACAGCCGGCGTCAATTCTGTGTTTCTCAACCTCCGGGGCGGCGCGCTGACCGACAGGGCCGTACGGGATATCGTCCATAAGTATTGCGACAGGGCAGGCGCAAAAGAAATTTTGTCTCCCCATGGCATCCGTCATAGCTTTGCTACCCATCTTCTAGACAACGGCGCGGATTTGCGCGTAGTGCAGGAACTGCTGGGCCACCGGCGCATCAGTTCGACCCAGATTTATACCCATGTATCCGGAAGCAAATTAAGAAAGGTCTATCGCCTGGCTCATCCGCGCGCGAAGTAGCGGACTGCGACTCTTGAAATGAGGGAAGTAAGCATGAGTAACCTGTTGGAAAAATCCAGGGCATTGAATCAGTTTCTTCAAAAAGCATCCGGGAATGCTGTGGAATTCGCAGAAATGGCAAAAGTATTGTGCGAACTGATCAAAGCCAATATCTATATTGCCAGCCGGTCGGGCAGGCTCCTTGGCTATGCCTTTGCCGACGGTTGGGTATGCCCCATAGTAGAGAAACAGATTGCCGCAGACGCCTTGTCGGAGAGCTTTAATGAAACCGTTCTGCGTGCGACACAAACGGCTTTGAATCGGCAAAGTGAAGGAGACGCCTGTTTACTGAGCGCCTTTTCCGAGCACTGCATCTTTGACAAAAAGTTGATCGCGATCGTACCGATCATTGTCAGCGGTCAGCGGCAGGGAAGCCTGGTACTGACGAGATTTAATGAAAGCGAATATAGTGAGGAGGATACGATTCTTGCCGAATACAGCGCGATGCTGATCGGCATGGAAATTCTTCGGATGCGTTCGGAAAGAATCGAAGAAGAGGCCCGCAGGGAAGCGGCGGTTCAGATTGCGATCGGTACGCTGTCTTATTCGGAGCAGGAAGCGGTCGAACATATCTTTGCGGAACTGGAGGGGAAAGAGGCCTTGCTCGTAGCCAGCAAAATCGCCGACAGAGCCGGCATAACCCGTTCCGTGATCGTGAATGCGCTGCGAAAGCTGGAAAGCGCAGGCGTCATCGAGACCAAATCTCTGGGAATGAAAGGGACGTATATCCGCGTGTTGAATGAGAATCTTTTGGATGAATTAACAAAAAGAAGAAAAACCCGCTAAAACATTTGCAGAAAGAAGCTTACCTGTGTTATAATCTCTCAGTGTCGAAATCCACACGCCTTCGGACCGAAAGCCCAGTGCTTGTTGTATACCGGACGAAAGCTCTGTCTCCGGCGACACAGGCGGCCACAAGGATAGAAGAAGGCGGAGGTTCCCGCAATACTATACCATTCGCGGGAAAAAACAAATGAAAGAGAGGTGTCAGTATGGGCGTTATTTCCATGAAACAGTTATTGGAAGCAGGGGTACACTTCGGTCATCAAACCCGCAGGTGGTGCCCTAAAATGGCCCCATACATCTTTACGGAGCGAAACGGCATTTATATCATTGATCTGCAGAAGACCGTAAAGAAAGTAGATGAAGCTTACGAATTTATTCGCGCCACCGTTAGCGACGGCAAGCACATTATGTTTGTAGGCACCAAAAAGCAGGCGCAGGAGACCGTTAGGGAAGAAGCGGAACGCTGCGGGATGTACTATGTGAACGAGCGTTGGCTGGGAGGGACATTGACCAACTATCCGACCATCCAAAAGCGCATCCAACGCCTGAAGGAACTGGAGAAAATGGACGAAGAGGGCGTTTTTGAAGTCCTGCCAAAGAAAGAAGTATCCAAGCTCAGGGGAGAAATGGATAAACTGGAGCGTTTCCTCGGCGGGATCAAGGATATGCCCGGGTTGCCCGGCGCGATATTTATTATCGATCCGCGTAAGGAGCATATCGCCATAGCAGAAGGCCGGCGTTTGGCTATACCGATTGTAGCGATCGTCGATACCAACTGTGACCCGGACGAAGTGGATTACATCATCCCGGGGAATGACGATGCGATCCGGGCTGTTAAATTATTAGCCGCTAAAATGGCCGACGCGGTCCTGGAAGCCAATCAAGGCCAGACGACCATGGAGGAAATGCTGCAGGACGATAAAGAAATCGGGACCTATCTTGACGAGGAAGCGATGTAATACCGCATTCTGCCAGCGTATAAGCCTGGGCGTGATTCAGAATTATCCATCGTAGAGCATAACGGGCGGAGGACTATACTCTGCCCTTTTGTTGGTGAGAGCAAGAAAATGACAATAGGGAGCAAGGAGGCAGATATCGGATGATTACATCAGCTATGATTAAAGAAATCAGAGAGCGGACCGGCGCAGGGATGCTTGACTGCAAAAATGCTTTGACGGAAAAAGACGGAGATATGGAAAAAGCCATCGAATATCTGCGGGAGAAAGGCTTGGCCGCCGCCGCTAAAAAAGCCGGCCGCATAGCTGCCGAAGGGCTTTGCGAATCGTATATCCATGGCGGCGGGCGCATTGGCGTACTGCTGGAACTCAACTGTGAAACCGATTTTGTCGCAAAGACGGAGGAGTTTAAAACCCTGGCCAGGGATATCTGCCTGCAGATTGCCGCTTCCAAACCGGAGTATGTGCGAAGAGAAGAGGTTCCGGCGGAAGTCGTGGAAAAAGAAAAAGAGATTTTTACCGCGCAAGCGCTGAACGAAGGGAAGCCGGCCAATGTGGTAGAAAAAATGATCAGCGGCCGGATTGAGAAGTTTTACAAAGAAATCTGTTTGCTCGAGCAGCCCTTCATCCGGGACGCCGGCATGACGATTCAAGAGCTACTGGTAGAAAAAGTGGCAAGGATCGGGGAAAATATTAACGTTCGGCGCTTTGTCCGCTATGAACTGGGGGAAGGGATAGAGAAGCGTCAGGAAAACTTTGCCGAAGAAGTTATGGCTCAAATGAAGTAATTCTGTTATACTGAATAAAAAGAAGAGAGAACGCGATTCGTGTTCTCTTTTTTAGAAAACGGGAGGCATCTTTATGGAAGGCGGGGGAGGGAAAGAGAGAGAGCAAGACAAAAAGCCGCCGATATACAAAAGAGTGATGATTAAGCTCAGCGGCGAAGCCCTGGCCGGAGATCAACAGTTCGGTCTGGATTCGGGGAGGATGGAATCCATCGCGGAGCAGATTCAGACGCTTACGGAAGCCGGCGTCCAGGCAGCCATCGTCATCGGCGGAGGCAATATATGGCGGGGCGTATCCGGCAGTCAAAGAGGTATGGATCGGGCTTCCGCGGATTATATGGGCATGCTGGCTACCTGTATCAACGCGCTGGCGTTGCAGGATACATTGGAAGCAAAGGGCGTCGCGACACGGGTGATGTCTGCCATTGAGATGCGGCAGGTTGCGGAAACCTACATCAGGCGCAGGGCCTTGCGCCATCTGGACAAAGGGCGTGTGCTGATCTTTGCGGCCGGCACAGGCAATCCGTTTTTTTCGACCGATACGACGGCCGCCTTGCGTGCGGCAGAGATGGAAGCGGATGTGATCCTGATGGCAAAAAAAGTAGACGGCGTGTATGACAGCGATCCGGCACAAAACCCGAACGCGAAGAAATTCGAGCACTTGAGCTATGGGGAAGCGCTGCGCCGGGAATTAAAGGTCATCGATTCCACAGCGTTTAGCCTTTGTATGGACAATCGCATTCCCCTTATTATTTTTAACCTGGCGCACGAAGGAAGCATCGTCAAAGCGGCAATGGGAGAAAAAATCGGAACGATAGTAACTGGCGCCCTCAATGCATCACAATAGAACAAGAAGTCTAAAGTGTCAGTTACGAACGCTGCGGAATCGCAGCGCCGCGAAGCGGAAGGCATAAGCGACATGCGCGCGAATGCCGACAGGGCAAGGGACAGAGTCCCATCAAATCATCTTACCAAGGGGGCGCCGCTTCACTTGGGTTATGGGCGGCAACCCACTTTAACTGGGAGGTAATGCTGATGATAAAAGACATTTTGTCGGACGGTGAGGAAAGGATGCAGAAATCCATTGAGTTCCTTCGAAAGGATCTGGCTTCAGTCCGCGCCGGCCGGGCCAATCCGGCTATTTTGGATAAAATCGTCGTGGATTACTACGGCGCCGCCACCCCTTTGAATCAGATGGGCACGATCTCGGCGCCCGAACCGCGGCTTCTGACCATTTCCCCCTGGGACAAATCCGCCCTGGCTGCGATTGAGAAAGCGATCCTCAAATCCGATTTGGGTATCAACCCAAACAACGACGGCAACCTGATCCGCCTGGCTATTCCCCAGTTAACGGAGGAAAGACGGACGCAATTGGTGAAATCGACGAGGAAGAAGGGGGAAGAGTGCAAAGTCAGCGTCCGCAACATTCGTCGCGACCTTGTCGATCGAATTAAGGGGGAGGAAAAAGCAAAAACCTGTTCGGAAGACGAGGCAAAAGACGCGAACGACGATCTGCAAAAGCTGACCGATAAGCATGTGAAGGAAGTCGACCGGATTCTGGACATTAAAGAGAAGGAAATCATGGAAGTTTGATGTGGTATGGCCTGACCAGGGAAGAAGCCGTGGAGCGCTGCCGTCAACAGGGCTTACAAGCTTCTTTTACCATAACCATGGATCCGATGGCTGCCGCGGCTTTATCCGATACGCCGGCTGTCCTCAAGGTGATCAGGGCGAAGCATAAAGACGGCGTCCTCCACTTTTTACTTGGCAGTTTTGCCGAAGAAAAGAGGCAATGATCGTGCTGACGCATTTAGCCGTCATTATGGACGGGAACGGGCGATGGGCGCAAAGAAGAGGGCTTCCCAGAGCTATGGGTCATCGTGAAGGTGTGGAAGCGCTGCGGCGGCTGGTTCGCTTATGCCCGAAGTATGAGATCCGGTACTTAACAGTATATGCCTTTTCTACAGAAAATTGGAAAAGACCGGAAGCCGAGATACAAACTCTGATGCTATTGATCCATGAGTTTCTGGATCGGGAACTGATCGTACTAAAAGAACAGGGCGTTCGCATCCGGATTCTGGGGGATATAGGCCCCTTACAGCCGGCTTTGCGTGAAAAAATCAAAAATGCCGTATCCACGACAGCCGGGCTGGAGAAACTCCATTTATCCGTCGCGTTGAACTACGGAGGCCGGCAGGAACTGCTGCGCAGCGCGAAAGCCCTGGCCAAACGGGCGCTCAAGGGCGAGAATCCGGATGATTGGCGGGAAGAAGATTTTGCCGGAGAATTGTATACCGGGGATTTGCCTGAGCCGGATCTCTTGATCCGTACCGGAGGCGATACCCGGATAAGCAATTTTTTGTTGTGGCAGATCGCCTATACGGAGTTTTGGAGTACAGAAACCTATTGGCCGGATTTCGGTGAAAAAGAGTTGGCAGAAGCGATGACCGCTTTCACAAACAGACAAAGACGTTATGGAGGTGTCTGATCCATGCTCAAAAGAACCATCAGCGCTGTTGTGGGGATCCCTTTGTTTCTGGTGTTTGTTTTCCTGGGAGGGGTCTTTTTTACCGTCGCGGTCATGATCCTTTCATTCCTGACCTCTGTCGAACTGGGCAGAATGCTGAAGCGAATAGGAATCAATGAAATGCTTTCCTTCCTCTATACCGCCGCTTTGTTGTTTCCTTTACTGTTGTCTTTTGAACCGTCCTGGCTTCCTCACTTTTTTGTGATGTTTGTGTTTTCCGGAACAATCATTGCGCTTTCGCGCTATCCGGAATTGGACTTTGCCGATCTGGGCGCGAACTTTTTTTCCATTCTCTATGTCGCATTCGGCTTTTCGCATTTTATCCTGCTTCGTCAGATGGAGCAGGGGATGCTGCTGGTCACTTACGCGTTTACGATCATCTGGCTGACGGATATTGGCGCGTTCTTTATCGGTACGCACTTTGGAAAGCGACCTTTTTTTACCCATATCAGTCCGAAAAAAACCACCGAAGGCGCGATAGGCGGATTGGCCGCAGGTATACTCGCGGGATGCCTGTTCTGTATCCTGGCGAACAGGCTCGGGCCTTTGGATAACATGGGCTTCCTGATCATCCTGACGC
The DNA here is from genome assembly GCA_009777025.1 of Clostridiales bacterium. Lineage (GTDB taxonomy): Bacteria > Bacillota > Peptococcia > DRI-13 > UBA5745 > WRMS01. The sequence continues at coordinate 7,873 of WRMS01000045.1, forward strand.
CTTTCCTTTCAGCCATCGGGCAAATAGGCGATCTGTTTGAAAGCGCACTAAAGAGGCAAGCTAAAATGAAGGACTCCAGTCAGCTTATCCCGGGGCATGGCGGCGTTCTGGATCGTTTTGACAGCGCTTTGTGGGTGATCCCCTTGCTCTACCATATCCTGCAAATACGCAATACGATATTTATGTGACTAGATAGTGACTTACTCCCCAACAACATCCATTTAAACAAGTTCTTTTTTGGGAGTCAGTCACTAACGCTGCAGAATAGCAGCGCCGCAAAGCGGAAGGCATGAGCGACATGCGCGCGAATGCCGACAGGGTATGGGACAGCGTCCCATGTAACATTCATCTAAGGCTGCGCAGCTTTGGGTTATGGGCGCAGCTCATCTCGACAATAAAGGAGCCCTATGATCTTAATCATTCTTGCTGTTGTGTTGATACTGGGCATTATTGTAATCGTACACGAATTTGGACATTATATTTCAGCCAGAACGATCGGCGTAGCTGTACAGGAATTCTCCGTTGGCGTCGGGCCTGCCCTATGGCAGAAACAAGGGCGGCATACCCTTTTTTCCTTCCGCTGCATTCCTTTCGGAGGCTACTGCCTTTTTGATTCTGATGAGGAAGGCTTTGATGATCGCGGGCGTCCCTTGTCCATCGTCCGTCGCAAAGCCCTGCCGAAGATGTATGTATCCTTCGGCGGTCCCGTGATGAATTTTCTGCTGGCTGCTATCGTATTTACCATCCTATTTTCCTTTATCGGCGTAAGTACCGGGTATGAACCTGTCATTGGAGAAGTACAGCCGGATTCCCCCGCCCAGGAAGCGGGCATACTGCCCGGAGACAGAATCCTGTCGATCGATGGGGAAAGCCTTTCCGTCTGGGCGGATCTGAGCAGAATCCTGGCGGAGAAACAAGACCGGACTACGCTGACCTTTGTGGTGCAGAGAGGACAGGACAGCGTAAGCCTGCTGGTGGAACCGCGTTATTATGCGGAAGAGGGCCGGGTCATGATCGGCGTGACGGTTGACGCCAACTTCGCGATGAACGTACGCTATCCCCCACTAACCGCCATCGGTTTAGGACTCCGGCAGACCTGGATCATGATCGGTTTGCTGATCAGCTCCATTTCACAAATGGTGAGCGGTCAGATCGACGTAGCCGAAAGCCTTTCCGGTCCTGTGGAACTTGCGCATTTGATTGGGCAAACCGTAACCACCGGGCTGCCTGACACCCTCTTTCTCACCGCTTTTCTTTCCGTCAATCTGGGCATCATGAATTTACTGCCTTTCCCGGCTCTCGACGGAGGAAGGATCCTGATTTACCTGATCGAGCTGGTCCGCAGAAAACCTATGAATCTGCATGTAGAGAGCTGGATTAACGCGCTGGGGTTCGCTATGCTGATCACCCTCATGGTACTGCTCACGTTCAAGGATATCTTTAAACTCTTTGGAGGCTCCTGATACGATGGCTTCAGACTATTCGCGCCGCGCTAGCCGGCAGCTTATGCTTGGCTCGGTTCCGGTTGGCGGGAACAGCCCCGTCTCCATTCAATCCATGACGAACACGATCACGGCGGACGCCTCCGCTACAGTTGCGCAAATCCAGGCGCTGGCGGCAAAGGGATGCCAGATTATCCGCGTAGCCGCAGCGGAAATCACGGATGTGCAGGCATTGCCGCAAATTACCTCTCTGTCGCCCATACCGGTCGTCGCCGATATTCATTTCGATTATCGTCTGGCCGTGGGCGCGATGGAAGCGGGCGTCGCCGGACTGCGGATCAATCCGGGCAATATCGGCGCCCCCTGGAAAGTCAAAGAAGTCGTGTCCGTTGCAAAAGAGCGGCGGATACCCATCCGGATCGGCGTGAACGGCGGTTCCCTGGAAAGATCGCTGCTGGACAAATATGGCGGTCCGACCGCAGCGGCGCTGGTAGAAAGCGCGCTGAACCATATTCACATTCTGGAAGATCTCGACTACAGAGAAATGAAACTATCCCTCAAATCCAGCAGCGTACCGGTCATGCTTGCGGCATACCGGGAGATTGCGGCGCAAACAGACTACCCTTTGCATCTGGGCGTCACGGAAACCGGCCTGCCTTCTCAAGGCATAGTGAAATCTGCGGTGGGCGTCGGCGCCTTACTGGCGGAAGGAATAGGGGACACCATCCGTGTTTCCCTCACCGGCGACCCGATGGAGGAAATCGCCGCGGCAAGACAGATTTTGACCGCACTGGAACTTATCCCAGCAGGCCTGCAAATCATCGCCTGCCCGACTTGCGGCAGGACCCGGGTGGATTTACCTTCCCTGGTACAGTCGGCGGAACAGAAATTCGCCGCACTGGCGCTGCCTGCGGGCAGGAGCTTGACCCTGGCGATCATGGGCTGCGCGGTCAACGGGCCCGGTGAGGCGAGAGAAGCAGATTTTGGGATAGCCTGCGGAAAAGAAGGCGGCCTGCTGTTTGCCGCGGGCAAACCGCTCAAGCATCTGCCGGAAACTGAGCTTGTCGATGCTTTGTATGATTTGGTTACCTCGCGTCTATCCGACGCCTGACCCATGCAAACAACCGATCTATATATGTCTGTAACGCGGGTCAACTAGGTCTGAAAGAAGGATAATCCAAATGGACAGCAACCCCTGGCCGGAACTGTTAAAAAACATGCATCCTACAGAGGATGATCGACTATGTCTGGAGGCTTGGGAAGTCAAAGAAATCAAAATATCCCAGGAAAGCCAAACTTGGGAAATCGCTTTGTATGGCAGCCTTCCGCCGACGGAAACGGAGGAGAGGCAAATTCTTCTTGCCATGCAGGAGACCTTCGGTCATGGGATAGCCTATCGGCTTTGCTTTCATAAGGAAGAATCGCCGGCGCCCTTATCCGAGTTGTTCAAGAATGCAACGGAAGCAGAGATCCCGACCAGCTTCGTGATAGCGGAACCGGAAGAAGAGGAAGCGCTGCTCAATCAGCGCCTGGAAGAAAAAAATAAGGACGTCAAAGGAAAGAAAAAAACATCTGCGACGATACTGGGCAGAAAAATCAGCGGGCAGGCGCGTATGCTTTCGGATCTGGTCGACGAAAGCATTAACACCGTGATCGACGCTATGGTTTTTCGCGTAAATGAGCAGAAACTGCTGAACGCCGGCACGCTTCTTTGCGATTTTGACCTTACGGACTATACGGGTTCGATTAAAGCAAAGCTCTTTGTGGATCAGAAAAATCAGAAGCGCTTGAAGCAAAACTGGCTGAAGGAAGGCGCCTGGTACAGAATGAAGGGAAGCGCCCGTATGGATTCCTTTCAAAAGGAATTGGTGTTTTATCCCGACGATATAGCGGAAGGAGAAGAACGGACGCGGCGGGATCAGGCGCCTGTCAAACGAGTGGAACTGCATTTGCATACGAAACTGAGCGCCATGGACGCCCTGGTATCGCCAAAAGCCTTGATTCAGCAGCTTGTCGCCTGGGGCCATGAAGCCGTAGCCATCACCGATCACGGTGTGGTGCAAGCTTTCCCTGAAGCGATGAAGGAAGCGGCAGCTGCAAGGGGCAAAAGCCAAAAACCATTCAAAGTCCTCTATGGGATGGAAGGCTATCTGATCGACAGCGATACCCTTACAAGGGACTTCAGCGAAGAATTCGCCAACGACGGCGAGCGGAACGCCATGCAGAATGAAAACGCGCCCGGCGTCTGGCATATTGTCCTGCTGGCGAAAAACAAAACCGGAATCAAAAATCTGTATCAACTGGTCAGCCTGTCCCATTTGGATTATTTTTATAAACGGCCCAGGATCCCCAGAAACGAACTGATTCGCTTGCGGGAGGGCTTACTCGTCGGTTCCGCCTGCGAAGCGGGGGAGTTTTTTACGCAAGTGCTGAACGGCGCCGACGACAGGACGCTGGAGGCGACGGCTTCCTTCTATGATTATCTGGAAATCCAGCCCGTGATGAATAACGGCTACCTTATCCGAAATGGCAGCGTTGCCGGCGAAGAGGCTTTGCAAGACTTAAATCGCAAAGTGCTGGCGGTAGGCAGAAAGCTTGGCATACCTGTCGCCGCTACCGGAGACGTGCATTTTCTCCTGCCGGAAGACGAGGTTTTACGCCGTATCCTGCAAGCCGGCCAAAAGTACAAAGACGCGGATATCCAGCCCCCGCTGTACATGCATACGACAGAGGAAATGCTGGAGGAATTTGCGTATTTGGGAGAAGCGGAGGCATTTCAGGTCGTCGTGGAAGCAACGCGGGCAATCGCCGATCAGGTGGAGAACCTTGATCCTATACCGGATAAGCTGATGACGCCTAAGCTGCCGGGCGCCAGAGAGGCCGTCGAGGGGATGGTCAGGCGGAAAGCAAGCGAGCTGTATGGCGACGAATTGCCGGAATGGATCGGGCAGCGTTTGGAAAGAGAAATTATGTCGATTACGGAATATGGATATGCAGATTTGTACTATATCGCGCATAAGCTGGTCCGTTATTCCGAAGAGAATGGCTATCGGGTAGGTTCCAGAGGATCGGTAGGTTCGTCTTTGGTTGCGTTTCTATCCGGTATCACGGAAGTCAATCCCTTGGCGCCGCATTACCGCTGCCCTGCGCCTTCCTGTAAGCATGTTATCCAAGGCGAGGCCTCCCTCTACGGTTGCGGGGCGGATATGCCGCCTATGGACTGTCCCGTTTGCGGTAGTCCGATGAAGAAAGAAGGGTTTCATATCCCTTTTGAAGTATTTCTGGGATTTGAAGGGGACAAGGCGCCGGATATTGATCTGAACTTCTCCGGAGAGTTTCAAACCCAGGCGCAGAAATATACGGAAGAACTATTTGGACAGGATCATGTGTTTAAGGCGGGTACGATCTTTACCATTGCGAATAAAACCGCTTACGGTTTCGTTAAAAACTATTTCGACGACAGAGGAAAACCGATCAGAGGGACGGAGCTGGAGCGTCTTGTGCAAGGTCTGAGCGGGGTAAGACGAACGACCAGTCAGCATCCGGGCGGTATCGTCGTTTTGCCGGAAGGGGACGAAATTATCAACTATACCCCCGTCCAGCGCCCGGCGGATGATTCTTCTTCAGAGTTCGTTACGACGCATTTTGATTATCACGCCATCGGGAATTGTCTGGTTAAACTGGACATCCTCGGTCATGACGACCCGACTATGATCCGCATACTGGGGGAAATGACCGGCAAAGATATTATGGAAATATCCCTCGATGATCCGGCGGTGCTGTCCTTATTTCGCAGCCCGGAGGCTTTGGCTGTCGATCCCGGAAAAAGCGGGATCGATACCGGCTCCTTAGGCGTACCGGAATTTGGCACCTCTTTCGTCCGGGGTATGCTGCTGGATACGAAACCCTCCACTTTTTCCGATCTGATCCGCATCAGCGGTTTTTCCCACGGTACGGCTGTCTGGCTGGGAAACGCACGGGAGATATTGAAAGAAAACCTGGGTACCATGAAAGAAGTGATTACTTGCCGCGATGATATTATGCTGACCTTGATTCAGGCGGGGGTGCATCCCTTGCACGCGTTCAAAATCATGGAACGGGTGAGAAAGGGAGCCGGGCTATCCGGGGAAGACATCAGTGCTATGGAAGAAGTCAAGGTCCCAGCCTGGTATATCGATTCCTGTAACAAGATCCAGTATCTCTTTCCCAAAGCCCATGCCGTAGCCTACGTAACGATGGCTTTCCGTATCGCCTGGTTTAAAATTTATGAGCCCCTTGCCTTTTACGCCGCAACCTTCACCGTGCGCGAAGGGCTGGACGGCGCGATCGCAGCCGGCGGGCTGGACAGAATCGAAAGCACAATGACGGAGATACGAGCCAAGCGGGAGAGAAAGGAAGCAAGCGGCAGGGAGGAGGACCACTATACCCTTCTTGAACTTGCCAGGGAAATGTACTTGCGCGGTTTTTCTTTTCTACCGGTGCATCTGGAGAAATCCGGCGCCGCTCGCTTTTTGGTCGAAGACGGAAAGTTAAGGCTGCCCTTCACGTCCTTATCCGGTCTGGGACTCACCGCGGCGCAAAGTATCGTGGAAGCGCGGGAAGAAAAAGCCTTTCACTCAGTGGAAGACCTGCGGCAGCGGGCTAAGATCGGCGTCGCGATGATTGCGCTTCTGCAAGAGCAGGGGGCTTTGGGCGACCTGCCGGAAAGCAATCAGCAGAGCATGTTCTCTTAACATGGCGGTCTGATAAGTCCAAACCACTTGTTGAACATTGTCTGCACATGATGTAAAATGGCAAGTGGCAAGTGTCCGTTCAAAACGTACCGGAATACAGGGGGATGATGGAAATGACGCTGAAGATAACCTCTCTGGTGGAAAACACAAGGGTCGGAGAGCATCTTGCTTGCGAGCATGGCTTATCGCTGCTTATGGAATGGAGGGACAAGATTTTCCTGATGGATACCGGCGCTTCCGATATCTTCAAAGAAAACGCGGAAATCCTGCGAAAAGATCTGACCAAAGTGGATTATGTGATTCTCAGCCATGGGCACAGCGACCACAGCGGTGGCGTTCGTACCTTATGCGACACCACAAGAAGAAAATTCCAATTAGTAGCAAATTTGCAATATTTTAACAAGAAATTCAAGCGTGAAAAAGAGTTCCTTCGTTATATCGGAAACGATTTCAATGAAGAGTTTCTGCAAATCGAAAATGTCTCGACGATTTTTCCCCTTACCGATACGTTTCTGTTGGTGGACGACGTGTATATCCTCTCCGGTATCCCTTCTGTAGTTGATTTTGAAGAGGAAGCGAATGACTTTGTAGTATTGCGCGCAGGACAATACGGGCCGGACCGCTTCGAAGATGAGCAGGTTATGGTTTTTGATCTGCCCACAGGGCTAGTTCTGATCGCCGGTTGCGCCCACAGAGGGATCGTCAACATATGCGAGGCGGTCAAGCAGCGTTTTCCTAAGCCGATCCAAGCCATCGTCGGCGGTTTACATCTGAAAGACAGTGAAGATGCGCGTATAGAGAAAACCGTGAATTACTTACGCGAGGAAGGCATAGCCTGTCTTGCCATCGGGCATTGTACAGGCGAGCGTGGGCTGCATTTCCTCGAGGATGCGGGGCTCAAGCCGGGTTCTTTATCTTCCGGCACTGTCCTGGAGTTTGAGGATTCGTGACTACTCCCCAAGAACATCAATTTAAAACAAACTAATTTTGGGGAGATACGCCATGGAATACACGCTGCAGGCGTCGGGCATGACGATCTATTACCTGGACTCCGCGCCCGAGGAAAACGGAGACAATAAACAAGTTTTATTTTTCTTTCACGGATGGGGCGCATCGAAAGAAGTATTCTCTCCCGTCATGGAAGCATTGGGCGAGCGATACCGGATCATCATCCCCGATCTGCCTGGTTTCGGCAAAACCGGTGAACCGGACAAAGCCTGGTCCGGAAGCGATTACGGAAGCTTTATCCAGTCGTTTATCGAAGCCTTATCCTTTGGGGAAAAGCCCTTTTCTGTCTGCGGCCACAGCCACGGCGGGCGGATTCTGATCCGATGGGCTTCCCATACGAAAGCGCTCCTGCAGCGGCTGATTCTGATCGACAGCGCGGGGCTGCGGCCTAAGCGGAGCCTGCTCTGGTATACAAAGGTATACGCTTACAAAGCCGGCAAACGGCTGCAGCAGACGCCGGGCCTTCGCCGCGTGCTGGCGCCCCTTGCCGAAGCGGGCATGGCTCGCGCAGGCTCGGCAGACTACCGGCAAGCCTCTCCCCTGATGCGAAGGACCATGAGCTTACTGCTTGAAGAAGACCTTAGCTATTGTTTGGGGATGATCCGGACGCCGACGCTGCTATTCTGGGGCGAACAGGATACGGAAACGCCTCTCGCCATGGGAAGAAAAATGGAGAAGGCCATCCCTGACGCAGGGTTGGTGCTGCTGTCTCCGGCGGGCCATTACTCCTACCTGGATCAATTGCCGGCTTTCCTTCGCGCCCTGATTTACTTTATGGAACACTAGCGCGGCTCACAGTAAAGGAGATAGACCATTGTTTACCATTGCCGCAGTTTTTCAAACAGGCGCCTTTTACATTTATCTCTGGCGTAATCTCCACCGAAGCCTGCATATGATGCAGCAAAACAGTTATTATAATGACCGGTATACGCAATGGTTGAAACGCAACCCCAGCAAACTGCCCGGTTATCTTTTGCTTGTGACCATACTCTCAAGTATTCTATTGCGCGGTTTTCTGTCCCTCAACCTGTATCTGCTTATCCATGGCGTGCTATTTCTTGCGCTGGGTTTTGTCCGCAGCAAGACAAAAGAAAAAACACCCCTCGTCTTCACCTGGCGGGTAAAACGCCTGCTGATTACCGCGGGCCTCCTGTGCTTTCTCTATATTTGGGGAATGAGCCTCTTGTTTCCCGAAACGTTTTGGTGGGAAATCCCCTTTCTCCAGGCTTTGCTGAATTGGCTGCTGCAAGTCTTTGTCGTCGCCGCCAATCTGATCAATAAGCCGCTGGAGAAGCATATCGCCGACGGCTTTATTCGCGACGCAAACAGGATCCTTGAGGAACATCCGGGCCTCACCGTTATCGGGATAACCGGCAGTTATGGCAAGACCAGCACAAAGCATATCCTGCACCATCTCCTGGGCGCCAGATACGAAGTCCTGATGACGCCGGAGAGCTATAATACGACGATGGGCGTAGTCCGAACAATACGCGAACAACTCAAAGCAACTCACAAAATCCTCGTTGTGGAAATGGGGGCAAAAAAACCCGGGGATATCCGGGAAATCTGCCAAATGGTCAGACCTGTCGCGGGGATTATCACCTCCATCGGGGAAATGCACTTGGATACTTTTGAAACGATGGAAAATATCGTTCAGACGAAATTTGAGCTTGCGGAGGCGGTGGGCAGCGAAGGCTTGATGGTGCTGAATGACGACAATTTCTATATCCGGCATCAGAGAGTAGCCGCGCCTGCCTTGCGTTATCGCACGAAAACAGAGAATGCGGGCGAAGAGGAGTGGCAGGGGACGCCTGCGGGCGGATGGGCGGGGAACAAACACGCCGCGGCCGGTGGGGGGGGCATTGATAAGATTGGCAGAGGCAAC
>WRMS01000046.1 GCA_009777025.1 Clostridiales bacterium
AAACGGAAAAAATAAGCCTTATTACGTAAAATCAGGAGGGAACAGAACAGCATATTACCGTTCTGGCAACGAGAGCGCTAAAGCCGTTTACCGCATTCTATCTGAGTTGATATTAGAAGGCAGCAACCGGACATTTGATGTGTTGAACAGTAATTACAAGTTATCTGATCATAGCTTCACGTTGCTAAATTCTGCGATCATAAAGAATAATGGCAAATCAATCTCCATGCCAGAGGATTTGGTTTCATTCGGATTGTTGGGCGATGGAAACAGACTGACTAACGCAGGAGCTTTATTCGCCGACTATTGTCCGGTATATAATTCCCGCATATTTTGGACTCGCTGGAATGGGTTGAGCAAAGGAGCCGGATTAATAGAGGCTCTAGACGATGTTGAATATTCTTCAAACATACTAATGCTTGTACAAAACGGTACTGACTTTATGACAAAGCACAATAGAATTATGTGGAATGTTGAAGGTTTGCGAAGACGAAACTATCCGGATTATCCCCAAGACGCTCTCCGTGAGGCATTAATCAACGCATTGATTCACAGAGATTATATTACAATGGGTAGCGAAATACATATAGCCATATATGATGACCGCATCGAGATCACCTCCCCCGGAGGCATGTATGGCAACAAACCAATTCAAGAGTTGGATTTAACCGCAGTTCCTTCAAAGCGCCGTAACCCTGTTATTGCCGATGTGTTTCAACGCATTGACTATACAGAGCGTCGAGGAACAGGTCTAGGAAAAATACTAAACGGATACAGAAATTCTGACCGCCAGCCGAAGTTTTATTCTGACGAAACAATGTTTCGGATCACATTGTATAACTTGAATTATGGCACGGAGCTTGACAAATACGCCAATGGAATTCTAAATGGCGGCAAAGTCTCAGAGAATGTCTCAGATAATAACTCGGACTATGTCAGTGACATTGTCAGTGACAACAAACGCCACCTCAGACATATGCAAATTCTAGATATATTTAGACAAAACGGGACTATGACAGCTTTTAAACTAGCGTCAACTCTTATGGTTTCCGAACGGACTATATTTCGGGATTTAGATTTTCTTAGAAAACATGACATGATTAAACGCATCGGTTCTGATGCCAGCGGCTATTGGAAAGTTATAGATAAGGTCGGCGGAACAGATGAATGAGATTAACATTTGGTGATTGAAAGAGTGTGTTTTATGCTTTTATATCATGGGAGTAATGTAGCGGTTAAGGAACCAAGATTACTTCAACAGACGCGAGGGCTTGACTTTGGCGCCGGGTTCTACCTGACGACAAAGGAAGATCAGGCAAGAGAGTTTACGTCTGTTGTCATAAATCGTCGTAAGACAGGAACGCCAACAATAAGTGTTTATGAATATGATGCGATAGCTGGGGATAAGACTTTGGATATCCTGACATTTCAAGAGCCAAATGCTGACTGGCTTTTGTTTGTAAGGGATAATCGGCTTAAAACATATACAGGTACCCAATATGATGTTGTCATTGGACCGGTAGCAAATGATAGGGTGTTTCCGACGATTCAAGCACTCGTCATTGGGCAGTTTTCTATTGAAGCTGCATTAGTGGAGCTAAAACCATATAAGTTGTTTGATCAGTATTGCTTTGCATCGGAAAAGGCATTGTCAATGCTGCGATTTGTGAAGAAAACAACCTTGTAATCTTGTTAGCGTGTAAGGAGGCCAAAATGATCGTTCAGGAAAACCTCAACGTGATGCTTACTTTTATTACGCCAGGCATCATACAAATGCTGATGAATAACCGCGACATCACTTCCGAAGCAGCTTCCATGCTTTTATACAATTCGAAGCTATATAGACTTTTAGAGGATGAGTCGACGAAGCTATGGCATTTGAGTTATCCGATACTTTACGACATGCTTGAAGAGGAATTGACAACAGGGGAAATAACTTTTCCGGAGGAGCAGTAAAGATGACGAACAAAATGCTAGAAATACAAGATGAAGTGATGTTCCTTGGGTTCTGCGTGGAAATCTACAAAGCAGAGAAGCAAATGAGCGGGCAGGATGCTTTCAACTATCTGTACCGCACCGGAGCAACGAATTATATCAGAGATTGCTATGAAGGGCTGCATACGACTGGGCATCTCTACATTATCGACAGTATTGATGAGTACATACTTAACAACAATTAGGGCTATTGCGAAACTGTAGACAAGCAAAGCGGGTGTCCGGCAGAATCAAGCATAATTTTCTTTTCTGAGTAGGCGGGTAACAAACCGCATGGATTGAGTGATTAATATATTGTGAGGGAAAACAGCAGATGAAGGAAATAGATGATTTTATTGAATGGGCTAAAAGCAGCAATTGGAAAATCGAATTATCCTCTGAAAAAAAACACTTCACCAATGAAATTATGCAAAGGTATTCCCCTATACCTGTCGAGTATAAATCTTTTTATGAGTTGATCAATATTTGCATCAACCAAAGCGATACAAATTGGTTTCTGTCCGAAAACGATTTTTTAGCAATTGATGGTGAAGGGTTTGCTTGGAATACATTTGAAAAAATGAGTATATCTGCTGCAGACGGCGATTATGCGCTAATCAAGCAAATAGAGGAGTATTGGAATTGTCATTTGCCCATTATGATGTGTGTTGGCGGCGAATATGAGTACTATGCAATCAATGTGATTACTGGAACGGTGGTAAACGGCTTTGAGCCTGAATTTGAAGAATCATCTCAAGTTGCCGATTCATTTTTGTCATTTCTATCAAAAATCATAATTGGTGAAATCAAGGTATAACATTATTAATAATAAGCATTACTGATATTATTCCTTCCGTTCTTTCGCATCGTGACGATCTGGAGGGTTCCGGTTGTTTTCACGTCGGCTTCTGAAAACCCATGCCGAGCAAAATTCCTGAGGATCTCCTTTGGCGAGTAAAACCGGACGTCGCCGCCTTTGAAAAGCAGAGGCACGAACGGGTTGACCAGTATCTTGATTAAAGAAGGCACATACATATCCGCAAGGTAAATCACGCCGCCGGGCTTCAGCACTCGCCCTGCTTCTTTGGCAAAGGCTCCCACATCAGAGAAGTGATGATAGGCCGCACAGACAGTGATGGCGTCCATAGATGCATCCGGATAGGGAAGCTTTTCACATCCCGCCACATGGAACTCCATGCCGGGATTTCTCATTTTAGCCAGTTCTATCATCCGCTCTGAAATGTCTATGCCAAATCCTCTGATTTGCTTTCTGGTATTCATGGCAGCCAGGAGCGAGCCTGTTCCACAGGCGACGTCCAAGATACTTTGGTCGGATTGCCAGTCCATCAGCGGCAATAACGACTGGTGGATTCGACGCGTGAACTGACCTTCGCGGCTATTGTCGTAACCATCGGCTTTCTCGTTGTATGCGCTTCGTGATCTCTCGCTATAGTCAGCCACAACGTCATGCTCCCATCATTGTTACCTTATCCTAAACCTTGAGGTTGTTCCAAACGTTTGCTATATGCGCAATGAGAAACATGCCTCCAAGGATAGCGAGCGGATAATTGCTTCGCCATAAGCCGATGAAAGCATAATAAACCGGCGGCATGGCGACCAATAGGCAGAGGATGAGCGGAAGGCTTTGATACCCCTTGAAATAGAACGCCCATCCGATAAAGTACCCGGCAATCGCAAGCGCGGCGATACAGAAGCAGGCCTTCTCTTTCCCGGGGCTAAGCGAGAACCATTTCGCGTCGCCGCGCACGAGAAAGAGCATAACGAGGATACACGACACGCCAAACACTTTCTCGATGGCATTCAACAACATGGATTTATCCTGCATTTCCATGAGCGGATTGGATGCCAACGGAATCCACGGCATGACGATATAAGGCAACTCCTGCAACGCGAAAAGGGCGAACCCAAGCGTGAACAAGCCGAAGTATAGATTTTTCGTAATACGGAACCACTTCACCATACAGAAATGCCTATCTTTTTTTCCAGCCGTTCGAGTGCGTCCAATACTATCTGTTCACTTAAGCAGATTGCCGCCAAGGTCGATAAGGCCATTATTCCAGTATCCGCTGAAGTTGTTTTTTTCGACATCGCAGTCGCGCAGGCTTATTCCGCTGCCTATGAACACTGGTTCCGAGCCCTCGATCAGTGCGTTATCCCGGAACGAACAACGCTCAAACAGCAGCTCGCCTTCAAACTCTATAACGCTCCATAGGAGGCTTTTATTCCCGCTAATCCTGCAGTCACTAAACTTGATCGATGCGCCGTTTCCATAGATAACGCAGCCATAAGCCCGATTATCGGTAAAATCGCATCCGGTAAAAATAATATCGTCGCCGCGCCATAGGTCAACAGCCCGTAACGAGCAATCCGTGACGGTCGTATCGGAAATCCGCGCGGATGTGCAGTTCCACAGTCTGATTCCAATTGCCCCGCAGCCGTAAAACAGGCAATTATCCATCGTGATATTCGTAGATTGCTCAAACCACACGACGCCCGCATCGCATTCGTATTCGCCTGTAACAGTATGCCCGGCCCTGATTCCGGACAATGTGACGTCGTTGCAATCCATAAACTTCATAACCTCTGAAAACCTATCCGGCGTAACGAGTTCCACAGTTGCACCGGATTCTGCTTGCAGCGTCAAGCCGTTAACGCCTGACACCAGCAGCGCTTCTTCTTGGTTTCCCGCGTTTGCGTAATGGCTCCCGCTAGTGGTAACCGTTGATAAATCGTAAACGCCCGCCTGGATCGTTATGCAAGTATCAGGCGCTATCGCGTCAATCAGCTCCTGCGGCGTCGACACAGAAATATTTCTCGCGGGCTTAGACGGCATGATGTCCAGGCTTTTTGCGATGGCGGCTGCCTGTTCATCCGTTACCGCATTATCTGCAAATTGAAGGCCGATATAAACCTGCATTTCCTTATCGTAGGAAAGAATCAGCGGAACAGTAATCCAAGGGACATCCGGCATAGCGCCGGGATGATTTTCGATTTCTCTTTCGTCCATGTAGGCAAACGTCGCGACAGCGGTTTCGCTGTTCTCCGCTTTTTTGACCGGCGAATAAGAATCCAGATAATGCATACTGCTCAAACGCAACGAACTGTATACAGATTTATAGTACTCTTCTTCCGGAATCTCGCCCTCATATGGAGTGAATATAGCAAAGCCGATAAACCCGATGTATTCCTCGTCGTTGTAAATTTCCATTGGCGTAAAATAAAGCATTGTCTCTCTTCTATCGCCTTGCGGCAGTTGGACGCGCCAACCTTCCGGCAATGAGAGGGAAACGCTGAATGGGATTGTGTCGTAAATCTTTTTATTGAATTCGTTTTTCCCATCCTGATAGGCGGGAAATTTAATGACAGAAGCATTCTGGACGGAAGCTTCTACATTACTGTCTATATAGATCACGCCATCTTGGATAGAAAGCCGGCAGTCTTTCGACACGTATCGGAAAAAAGGCAAGGATACAAAAGTTCGGTTATCCGTCAGCTCCGGCGGGGGATCAAAAGGAATGGGAACGCTTTCCTCTGTTGCATAATAATCCTTGCCGATCCAAATACGAATATCCCCACCGATTTGCACCTTTCTCTCTACTCCGTCCCAAATCACCTCCATACCGAGTTGCTCGGCAATAGCGCGGAGCGGAACCATGACATTTCCTTCATCTGCATCTGCAAAATCTTTGCTATAGGGGGCTGGCGCTTGGATAAGCTCGCCGTTGACAACAATCGCACCGTTGATAGAGGCGCCCCTATCCTGTACGAGATTGTTTAGGAATGGTTCTGCGCCCAAAGCTGCCGGACAGATACAAGCCAACAAAACGAATGCTAATAAAAAGGAAAGCCATTTCTTTGCGTTGTCCATCTGAAACCCACCTTTTTTAACATAATCCCGATTTTGCTGATTTCCTGTCAGCCTGCTGAGAGCGCCAACCCATCCGACATCAGCATGAGGCAGGGTTGACCGTCGATCAACTCGAATTGATCAAATAGCAGGAGAACAATCACTGCAATTGTTTTCGACCTTCGTGAAAAGGATGCCTCTTTTCCTTTGGATTCTTCTGCGTCTTTTCATCAATTCCTTCTTAGCCGATCCCCTTTTGACCTGCTAGCTTATCCCCTGAGTTGAGCTTCGCCTATTGAACGAATCTTCACGCTAGTGCTTTGCCACTATTAGCTGTTGCGGAGCACAAGGCATTGCTCTCTTGGGCAAGTGATATATGGATATATTAACGGATTTCAAAAAAGGCAAATGTAAACGAAAAGAACACCCTATTATCTCTAGTAAGCGAAGCTGTTCTTTATCACGGGAGTCTGCAAGGGAATCCATACCATAAAAGAGAGGCTGTGGTACAAAGATGAAAAAAACAAGCCGGAAGATGCTGACGGTCCTGTTACTGATTGTGCTCCTGTGGTCTATCTTGCCGGCAACCAACACCCTGGCTGCGGACCCTTATGTGAACGATAGTCACATCAATGCCGACGCGAACGTTGACTTAACGCAGTTCCCTGCCTATCCGGAGCAAGGCGGCGTCAAAGTCAATAAGCTATCCGATTGGATAGACGATGAAATCGCCGAGATCACCTTAAGCTTGCAAGGCAGACCGGTACAAACGCCGATAGACGTTGTACTGGTGCTGGACCGTACGACAAGCATGGGCAGCGGGGGGGACGATACATACAGCCGATGCACCAATCCGTCGCACTATACCGAATATACTTATGTGAAGGAATTGACGTATCAGGTCAATCCGAACGCGAGCACTGCCAGAGCGAACGACGGTTGGACTACCGTAACCGACATTGTCACGATTACGCTCCTCTACCACCAAAGGCCCGGGGGGAATTATGCGAAAAGATTGGATTCCATCACCGTAAGCGGTTATCGCACTACGGTTGGGAGCATGGATACCCCAGCCGGGAATGATGGGACAGGCGCGCCGGTACTCTACTATAGGCGGTCGTATACCAATTACACCACATGGACAGAAAGTGCCTGGAGCGCAAACCTTACCTATCCGGTCGCTTTGCGCAACTTTCTGACTTCCTCCACCGGAGAGAATCCCGGCTTCGGCGGATTGGCCCCGGTTTCCTGGATTGCCCCTGAACCCATGAATTTTCCCAGTGGCAACGGCGCAACCAATACTACCACAAATATTTATCCCGGCAGGGATACCTATGGTGCGACATACGGTTGCACCTACCGCATCGACGATGAGAGAAAAGCCGGAAAAGCGTTTGTAGACGCGATCTACGCCGATTATGCAGACGGCTCGCCAAGCCAAAACCGGTTAGGCGTGCTGTTCTTCAGCAGTCCCGGAAGCACAGTAACCGCAAGCGGTACGACTGGCGGGGCTAGCCATTCGAACAATCTCTATGGCAATACGGACCCTAATAAAACCTACCTGAAAGGGTTTATCGACTCGACGACATTGTCCGGAAGCACAGACTACTGCTCCGGTTTGAATGCAGCGTATACGATCCTCAACGCCAGGTCGCAGGCGGATAAAGACGCCCGCCCCGCGTTCGTCGTATTTATCAGCGATGGGGTTCCAAACCTGAACAATGGCGCGGCAGAAAGCGGGGCAGCCCTTGTGAATGGCGTCGGCTATGTAAACATTACGAACGCGCGCAATACTCTGGAAAACGCAGGGGTGACGATCTATACGATCGGCCTGAGCGTCACCAGTCCGGCAGGAAATGAAGTATTAAGGAAACTCTCTACCGGCAGGAGCCTGTATAATCGTTATTATCCTGTGCGGGATCCCGCGGTTTTGCCCGAGGTTTTCGTGTCCATCGCCGACCAAATCAAAGCGACTGCAACAAACGCTGTGATTATCGATGAATTGAGTGAATTCTTTGACTATTATGAGGATGACGGCCACAAACCGTCGGTAACGGCGGGCGCCTTATTGCCAAACACGATAAGCAGCAGCGGAAACGCAGTGCTGAATTGGGAGTTGGGCAACATAACGGGCGACGTCGCCACGCTGACCTATTATGTTAAGATAAAAAGCGGCTATCAACACGGCGATTTCACGACGAACAGGGAAGCCTATGTGGATTATCAAAACTATCTGGATCACGATTGTCGTTACTACTTTCCCGTACCGAGTATCATGATTGAACTGGTCATCGGTCCGCCGACGGAAGTCGAAGAGTTGGCCGGGAACAGAAAGACCGCAATCCGATGGTTGGACCCCCCGGACGTGGAGGTGACCCAATATCAGATCCGGATCGACGGCGGCGAATGGGCGACTTATGAAATGCACGAACTCTCCTTTGACGCTGCCGCCGGGAAATGGTACCTCTTGTTCCGCGAGTTGGTGAATGAGCAGACCTACCACTTCGAAATCCGCGCCGTCAACGCCTTTGGCCTAGCCGGCGACGCCTATTCGATTGATTCGACGCCGAAGTCAATAGGGGATATAGGCGGGGACGATGCGGACCTTATCTCTATCCATGGAGTATATCTCGTGCCGGATGACGGTTGGATCGTCGGCGCGAGCGGCGTAGGCCTATCTACCGTCAGGCCCTATGAGATCACCATGGAACCGGATACCACCTTAAACCATTCTTCCCTCATCAAAGACCGTATCATTCTAGGCGAGGACGCCACAGTGGTTATGTATAACCATTATGACTGGCGGGATGAGGTCGTCTATGTGGACAGGCTGGACAACGAGTCGAACTGGAAAGAAGAAGTACATATCTATCTCGAAGTAACCTCAGGAAACAGAGAACAAATCCGATACTACGACGTGGAGATACGGGCGCCCGGATTTTAACGACGCCACAATAAGAATATCGCTATTATTACTCGAACTCTATCTCACCCAGTGGATTGATTGGTAAAATATAGATATAATAATTCGTGAAATAACAGGACGCCGATTGTCTGGCGTCCTGTTGCATGGTATGCTTTATACGTATACCAAATCAGAGAGGATGCTATCTTGCTTGTGAAAAAAATGGTCGCTTACGTCTTAGCGGTATTGTGCGTGTTATCCCTAAACGCCTGTAATAAGGACAGTTTCGATGGGAACGCAGCTTTGCCGGTTGTAGACGAGGATATCGCACACATGGACCCGCCTGTGCCTGTGCCTATGTCTGTGCCGGATTATCCGGTTATAGACGGCAGTTCCTCCACCATGATACTGCATGCGGCGATACGGGCCTACCTGACCGACGCGTATTTTGTCGACCCGCATAGTCAGACTTACGCAGCGCTTGAACGCCTTATACCCGGCAGCGACAACCCTGCCGACGTTGTGCTTGCTGTAAAGTACTATGACGACACGCTACAAGACGCCAAAGCGCGCGGCGCGGATTTGGTGATAACCCCGATAGCCAAAGAAGGCTTCGTTTTTATTCTGCATAAGGACAACCCGATCGAGAGCTTAACACAGGAGCAGCTCAGGGATATATTCTCAGGAAATATAAAGAACTGGCAGGAACTCGGTGGAGCGGATGAGGAGATTATCCCTGTCCAGCGAAACTGGGACTCCGGCAGTCAAACCGCCATTCTTGATTTTATGGGCGATGTACCGCTTCGGGATATGGCGGAGGACGATTCGATCAAACTTGCATTGTCTATGGGCGGTATGATCGAAACAGTCTGGACGACCGGAAGCGGCGCCATAGGATACAACATTTACAGTTGGTCTTCGGGACTGGGCATGGCTTTTGGAATGGATAACCTGAAACTTCTGGCTGTGGACGGAATCGAGCCGTCAATCGAAAACCTTTCCAATAGTAGTTACCCGCTCATGGTGTATACGTATAGCTACTACAACCGCGGCAATTCGAAGGGTGAAGCGCTTACGGATTGGCTGTTGACCGCCGAAGGGCAAAGCGTGATAGCAAGCGCAGGGTATGTGGGCCTTTTCGGAGATTACGCCCAGGGTGAAATGCCCGATTTTTACAAAGATGAGTACGAATCTACGGTTAAAATAGAAGAATACTATAGGGAGAACGGGATGTTGGTTTGGGAATCGATGCTGTTTGACGCCGAACGGCTAACAGATACGGAGCAGACGGAAGCGCTTGCCATAGGCAAAGGGAAGGCTGTAACCGTATTGTATCTGGCGCATTTCAATGAGCTCCTCAGAGAACGCGAGTACACCCGCTTTATCGTGTTGACAAGAGAAAAAGGCGGCGCCTTCGAGGTCATTCACGAGGGGGAGTGGAACGCTAGCGACGGCCCCCCTAACAAAACCAATCAACAGTAGGTAGCTGGCGACTGTTAAGTCTACAAGCTGCCGGACCGCCAGGGGGAGTCCGTCGCTCAGGCTGCTACGGAAGATGGTCCTCGATGATATCCCGCAAGTGTACCGGATCCGCGTCGCTGCAGATCAACTTCTCGATCAGCTCTTGTACAAAAGCCGGCTCGGTGGAAATATTCGCTATCCTTTGCACATTCACGCTGAGATGACCGCTGCGTTGCTTTTCTTCCCGGCAGGAAATGCCGTAAGAGGTGACTACCCCGCTGTCTTCCACATATTCCGTGGATTGGATCATTTCATACCGGATCGAATTTGGCTTTGTCATTGTACTTCCCTCCATTGTTAAATCAATTCGTTCAATATTACAATTCGTACTAAAGTGATCCAGTTTTTGCTTTTATGGAAGAATAAAAATATTTAAATTTATGAGCCATTTTTCCTTCTTGAATACTCCTTATGTATGGATTTCCATCCCTGTCGCATAATATTACATAAAACATGAAAATACATAAATAATGCTTGCATAATATAAAATGACGATGTATTATTATGAAAACGATGAAAATAGCAGAATCCATTCGCCTTAGACGGATGCATCTGGTAGGGGAAGGGAGAGAAGGGGGCACAGGAAAATGGGTATGAATGTGTTGGAAGGCGGCGGCATTACTTCGCCGAAAGGCTTCGTTGCGGGTGTAGCTATGGCGGGAATCAAAACGCCCGGCAGATACGATCTGACGATTGTACACTCTTTGTTTTCCGCGTCAGCCGCAGGCGTATTTACGCAAAACTTAGTCAAGGCCGCGCCGGTATTGCTCAGTCAGGCCTATCTGGCAGAGAGCGCGGGGGCAGGGCGCGCCGTCGTCTTTAATAGCGGATGCGCCAACGCCTGTACAGGCGATAAGGGCCTGGAAGACGCGCGGCAAATGACAAATAAGGTGGCACAAGCTTTAGGATGCCCGGGCAATGAGGTATTGGTTGCTTCCACAGGCGTCATCGGCGCCTATCTGCCTATGGAGAAGATCCTGGCAGGCGTCGACTCGGCGGCAAAAGAGATGGACGCCAAGAATGGGGCTTCCGCCGCGCAAGCGATCATGACGACGGACACGATACCGAAGGAAATCGCCGTCGAATGGGAAGTAGCGGGGAAGACTGTGACGCTGGGCGCGATGGCAAAAGGCTCCGGCATGATCCATCCCGATATGGCGACGCTGCTTGCGATCGTCACTACGGATTGCGCGATTGCGCCGGCCTTACTGCAGGAGGCTTTGATGGAAGCATGCGACGCTACATTCAATATGGTCACGGTCGACGGCGATACCAGCACCAATGACAGTCTCTTTTCCCTGGCAAACGGGCAGGCGGCCAATCCGCTGCTGACGAGTAATACAGATGCGGGCTATGCCGAATTCGTAGAGGGCTTGACCTATGTGTGCCGCCGTATGGCGCAACTGATCGCCAGGGACGGAGAAGGCGCCACGAAATTTATCGAAGTGGTGATCGAAGGCGCAAAGACGCGGAAGGACGCCCGCATTGCCGCCAGGACAGTCGCCGGGTCCTCACTGGTCAAAGCCGCGATTTACGGCAAAGACGCCAACTGGGGCCGCGTACTTTGTGCGATGGGGTATTCCGGCGCCGGCTTTGATCCGGCTATCGTCGATTTGTACTTGGGAGACATTCAAATGATGGAAAAGGGCAGCGCGCTGATCTTTGACGAAGCCAAAGCTTTGGACTATTTGGATAACAAGGATATCCGGATTCTTGCGCAACTGCATCAGGGAGAGGAGCGGGCGGTGGCCTGGGGCTGTGACCTGACCCATGATTATGTGACGATTAACGGCAGCTACAGAACCTAAGAGGAGCTGCGCGGGACACGGTATATCTTGGAAAACGAGATGAGGCGATTTATGATTACTCCATTAGAAAAAGCAGAAATACTGACGGAAGCCCTGCCCTATATTCAAGCCTTTTATGATAAAATTGTCGTGGTGAAATATGGCGGAAACGCGATGACCGATCCGTTGCTGGAAGAGCTGGTGTTCAAAGATGTGATTCTGATGAAGCTCATCGGGATGAAACCGGTTCTGGTACACGGTGGAGGGCCCATGATCAACAGCTGGCTTGAACGGCTGGAGATCGAGGCGGAGTTTATCGACGGCTTGCGGGTGACGGATCCGGCAACGATGGAAGTCGTAGAGATGGTTCTGGACGGGTCGGTGAACAAAGGCATAGTCAGCAGAATTCAGAAACTGGGCGGAAAGGCTGTCGGCTTGAGCGGCAAAGACGCGGGTATGGTGCTGGCCCGGCGCGTCACCAAACCTCAGGATCTGGGGTTAGTGGGAGAAGTCGTCCGGGTCGATCCTTCGCTGATCTACACGTTGATCGAAAGGGGCTTTATCCCGGTCGTCTCCTCTGTCGGTTCAGGGGAAGACGGGCAAAGCCTGAATATTAACGCGGATACCGTAGCCTCCGCTCTGGGAGGCGCTTTGAAAGCGCATAAGCTGGTGCTGCTTACGGATGTGGAAGGGATTTATCTTGGCGAAGGCGACGAGAGAAAGCTGGCTTCTCAGATTGAAGCGGCTGCGATCCCCGGGCTGATCGAAAGCGGCGAGTTAACGGGCGGTATGATCCCCAAAGCTTTGGGATGCCTGGAGGCGGTGAACGCGGGCGTTAAAAACGTCCACATCATCGACGGGCGAAGGCCCCATGCCTTGCTTCTGGAGGTATTCACCGATGAAGGCGTAGGAACCTGGGTAAATTGAACGGAAGAGGAAGTGAAAACATGGAAAATCAAACGATGGTGGGAATGGGACAGGACTATGTCATGAATACGTACGGGCGTTTTCCCATGGGCATCGCCAGGGGATTGGGCGCCAAGGTTTGGGACGGCGACGGCAACGCGTATATCGATTTGGTCGCCGGTATTGCGGTGAATAATGTGGGGCACTGCCATCCGGATGTAGTCAAGGCGATCAAGGATCAGGCGGAGGTGCTCTTGCATTGTTCGAATCTGTATTGGAACGAAAACCAGATTCTGCTTGCCAAAAAAATAGTAGAGAACAGTTGCGCGGAAAAAGTGTTTTTCTGCAACAGCGGCGCCGAAGCCAATGAAGGCGCGTTGAAGCTCGCCCGCCGCTGGGCCAGCAGGAAGGGAAAAACGGATAAGGTCCAAGTGATCACCGCCTTGAATTCCTTTCACGGCAGGACGCTGGGGGCATTGTCCGCGACCGGGCAAACCGTATACCAGGCCGGCTTCGGGCCCATGCTGCCCCAGTTGACCCATGTGCTCTACAACGATCAGGAATCCTTGAAAGAAGCGGTCAGCGAAAACACTTGCGCCGTATTAATCGAAACCTTGCAGGGAGAAGGGGGTATACTTCCCCTCGATCCGGATTACCTGGCTTGCATTATGCAGCTAAAAGAAAAGTACGATTTCCTCCTGATGATCGATGAGGTACAGACGGGGATGGGCAGGACCGGAAAGCTGTTTGGCTACCAATACTTCGATATCGAGCCGGACGTCTTTACTTTAGCAAAGGCGCTGGGCGGCGGCATGCCAATCGGCGCACTGTGCGCAAGGGGCGACGCCGCCTTAGCCCTACAGCCCGGCGAGCATGCTTCTACTTTTGGCGGCGGCCCCCTGATTACCGCGGCTGCACTGGCTTCCTTTGACGTGATCCTCAAGGAGAAACTGGCGGAGCAAGCTACAGAAAAGGGCGATTATATCAGGGACAAGGTCAGGGCCTGGACGGGCATGAAGAATACGATCAAAGAAGTACGGGGGCAGGGCTTGATGGTCGGCATAGAACTCATTCCCGAAGGCCTGGGCGTTAAGGTCGTAGAGGAATGCAGGCAGCAAGGCGTGCTGATCAACTGTATCCATGGGATGGTTCTGCGTATGGTACCCCCTCTGGTGATCGCGCGGGAAGAAATCGACCAGGCCTTGGATATCGTCTATGGGATTTTGAAGGCGAATACCTAACTATAGGAGGTAAGGAAATTGAATTCGACATTGAAAGGCAGGGATTATATATCTCTTGCAGACTACGATCCTTCCTCGTTTCAATCTCTGCTGGATTTGGCGATTGAGTTGAAAGAGAAACAGAAAAAAGGGATTCCTCATGCTTCCTTGCCGGGGAAAACGCTGGCGATGATTTTTCAAAAATCGTCGACAAGGACGCGGGTTTCCTTTGATGCGGCGATGTTTCATTTGGGCGGCTTAGGTATGTTTTTGTCCGCCAATGACCTGCAGATCGGCAGAGGCGAGCCTATACAGGATACGGCCAGGGTGCTGGCTTCCTATTGCGACGGCATCCTGATCCGGACCTTCAGCCATCAGGAAGTCCTGATGTTGGGCAAGTACGCGGATGTGCCGGTAATCAACGGCCTGACCGACGACGAGCATCCGACGCAGGCGCTGGCGGATATCATGACTGCGTATGAGGAGTTCGGCGCATTGAAAGGAAAGCGACTTGCTTTCATCGGCGACGCCAATAATGTAGCGGTCAGCCTGATGCACGCCTGCGCGTTAACAGGCATGGAAATCGCGATTGCCAGTCCGGCAGGTCATCATCCCGGGGATAAGGCAATGGCGGAGTATGAGCGCTTGAAGCAGCCGGGTTCCGTCCTAACGATCCTCGAGGAACCGAAAGAAGCGGCGGAAGGCGCGGATATTCTGTATACCGACGTCTGGGCGAGTATGGGGCAGGAGCAGGAAGTGCAGAAAAGGATGCAGGTATTCCGGGGGTATCATGTCAATGCGGATTTGCTGAAACTAGCCAAGCCAACGGCGATCGTTATGCATTGCCTGCCGGCCCATCGAGGGGAAGAGATCAGCGACGAGGTGATCGAAGGCAGTCAATCCAGAGTCTTTGTAGAGGCGGAAAACAGGCTCCATGCCCACAAAGCAATTCTAGCCGCATTACTATAGCCGTTTGTGTTAAACGAATCATCGTTCAGCACAGGACTAAGGCCCATGCTGAACGTTAGATAAATCCATGCAGACAGAAAAGGGAGAGGGAGTAGAATATGAGTATTTCACAGCAACGAAAAATGATCATCATCGGCGCGGCAGGCCGGGACTTCCACAATTTCAACAGTTTCTTCCGGGATAACGAAGCATACCGGGTCATGGCTTTTACGGCCGCGCAGATTCCGGATATCGCGAATCGAAACTATCCCGCCGCCCTAGCCGGCGCGCTGTACCCGGATGGCATACCCATCTATGCCCAGGACGATTTGGAAAAGCTCATCCGGGAGCTTGACGCGGACGAATGTGTGTTTTCTTACAGCGACGTATCATACGCCACGGTGATGGGCCTAGGCGCCAGGGTCAATGCAGCCGGTGCGGATTTCTCCATGCTGGGCTATAAACACACGATGCTGAAGAGTACAAAGCCGGTGGTCGCCGTGGGCGCGATACGTACCGGCTGTGGTAAGAGCCAGACTTCGCGGCGGGTCGCGGAAATTCTGATGGCGCATGGCCTTAAGGTTATCGCTGTCCGTCATCCCATGCCTTACGGCGACCTTGTCGCGCAGAAGGTGCAGCGCTTTGCCTCCATAGAAGATTTGACCAAACATAACTGCAGTATCGAAGAGATGGAGGAATATGAGCCGCATATTGCCAGAGGAAATGTGATCTACGCCGGCGTCGACTACGAAGCCATCCTGCGGGCGGCGGAAAACGATCCCCAGGGATGCGACGTGATCCTTTGGGACGGCGGAAATAACGATTTTCCTTTCTATAAGCCGGATCTGATGATCACAGTGACGGACCCGCACAGGCCGGGCCACGAGCTTTCCTATTATCCCGGGGAGGTAACCCTCCGGCTGGCGGATGTGGCGGTCATCAACAAGATTGACAGCGCTGATTTTGAGCATATCCAGACGGTCAGGGACAATATCGCGAAAATCAACCCGGATGCGGTTGTGGTGGAAGCCGCTTCGACGATCAGTGTGGACAAACCGGAAATCATCCGGGGTAAGCGGGTGCTGGTTATCGAAGACGGGCCGACCCTGACGCACGGAGAAATGAAGATCGGCGCCGGCGTCGTGGCTGCCCGTCGCTTCGGCGCGGCGGAGATCATCGACCCTCGGCCCTATGCGGTTGGCAGGCTGGCGGAGACCTTCCGGATCTATCCGAATGTGGGAACGGTACTGCCCGCCATGGGTTACGGGCGTCAGCAGAT
>WRMS01000047.1 GCA_009777025.1 Clostridiales bacterium
AAACGCACCCATTGCTGTTTGCGCTCCATGACTCACTACCAGTGGATTGGCTTTCTCCTTTCTGGGCGGGGATTCCACCCGCTAATGTAGGTAACCTTGCTCGGTCGCTCTGTCAGTTACTAAGATGCGCTTCGCCCGTAGAACGAATTTTCACGCTATACCATACTCTATCAAAACGCATCGGTTCGCCTGAAAAGTCCGGCGCTTTCCCGAAAAACCTATGCGGTTTGCGCTTGCGCTTATCTGCTGTTTCTGGCGTTGATCACGCTTCGCATGAAGATAGCGAGCAGGATGACCACCGCCTTGACGCACCACTGGGGGTAGGCGGGGACGCTGTTGATGTTCATGATATTGTTGATCAGGCCCATGATGAAAATGCCGACGACAGTGAAAGGCACCGAGCCTTTCCCGCCGCCCAGATCCGCGCCGCCGAGGATTGTTCCGGCTATGGCGACCATAGCGTAGTCGCCTCCCGTCGTAGCCGGCGAGGAAGAGCCGTTGCCCGCCACCATGAGGACCCCGGCCAGTCCCGCGAGAAAGCTACAAATGACAAAAGCCATGAAGCGGTATTTCTTAATGTTAATGCCAGCCAGCGTGACCGCGACAGGGTTGCTGCCGGTGGCTGCCATCAACCTGCCGAAGGCTGTATATTTCAGAATAAACCAGAAAAAAACTACGATGGCGGCGGTCAGGTAAATTCTCCACGGAAGCTGGAATACCGGATCGTTATTCTGCCCGAAACGCAAAAACAATTGTACCAAAGCCGCATTGCTGGTGAGCATCGTATTCATTCCCTTGGTGATGATGTATACCACGCCCTGCACGCCGAAACTCATTGCCAGGGTAACGATAAAGGGCGCCATGCCCAGATATGCCACAAGAAAACCGTTGATACAGCCGACGAAGGCGCAGAGCGCTAAGGCGATCAAGATCGCCGGTATAATGCCGAAGCCCTGTATCATCACCAGGGTGGTAACCAAAATGCTCCCGAAAGCGACCACGCTGGCTACCGATAAGTCGATGCCCCCCGTCAGCAGGCACATCAGCATCCCCATGGCTATGACGATATAGCCCGTCTGCTGCCGCAGGACGTTCACCACATTATTCCATGTGAGGAAAAGCGGCGACATCAGGGAGGCGGCGAGAATCATAATCACCAGGATAATCAGCGCGTTGTACTTGAGAATAAATGTGCTCAGGGTCATTTTCCTCTCACCGACCAGCAGCGTGGTTTCCGCAGCGCTTTCCGTTTCCGCGTTTTTCGTCAGTTTTTCGTTTTCATTGGACATCGGCTGTTACCCCCATCGAATACTGGATTATGTTTTGTTCGGTCAGCGCATCCTTTTCCAGAACGCCGACGCTTACGCCTTCGCGGATGATCACTGCCCTATCGCACATGCCGATGACTTCCGCCATTTCCGAGGATACGATCACAACGGCATAGTTCTGCGCAACCATTTCATTGATGAGATGAAAGATCTCGATCTTCGCTCCCACGTCGACGCCCCTTGTCGGTTCGTCCAGGATCATAATCTTACAGCCGGAAGCCAGCAGCCGCGCGATGGCAACCTTCTGCTGGTTCCCGCCGGAAAGTGTATTCACCGGATCCATCAGCGAGGCGGCCCCCCTCAGCGAAACCTTCCGCGCGAAATCCAGCGTAAACTTGTCTTCCTCTTTCAGCCGCAGTACGCCGATGGCGTTGCAGAAGCTTTTGATGCAGGACAAGGTGATGTTGTACTTAATAGGCAGGGTTAACACAACGCCCTCTGTTTTTCTGTCTTCCGGCAGCATCCCGATCCCCATGGAAAAGGCCTGCCTGGGAGATTTCAGCTTGACTTCCGCATTCCCCAGCGTGATCCGGCCGCCATCCAACCTGTCGATGCCCAGCATCGCGCGGATCGCTTCTGTGCGCCCTGATCCCACAAGGCCGCTTAAGCCCATGACTTCCCCTTCGTGTACATCGAAAGAAATATCCTTCACCTGGCGGCCCGCCTTGAGATGCTCCGCCCGCATAACGATTCTGCCGATATTGGCTGCTCTTTGGGGGAAATAGTCCTCTAAATCTCTGCCGATCATCATATTCACAAGTCGTTGCTCATCGATTTCCGCTGTTTCGACCGTTCCGACATAGCGGCCGTCTTTCATCACCGTAATTCTGTCGGACATTCTGAATATTTCTTCCAAGCGGTGAGAGATATAAATGATCGATACGCCCTTATCCCGCAGCTGGTTCAGCAAAGAAAAAAGCTGTTCCACTTCCTTGGAAGTGAGAACAGCGGTCGGTTCGTCCAATACGAGGATGGAGGCGTTCCGTGACAGCGCCTTACAGATTTCGATGACTTGCTGGTAAGCAGTGGAAAGGTTCGCTACTAAAGCGCTTGGACTGATGTTGCCAAAGCCGACGTCTTCCAGAAATGCCGAAGCCCTCTTGCGAAGGCTGCCCCAGTTGATGACGGCGTGCTTCGACCGGAATTCATCAATAAAAATGTTTTCGGCAACGGAGATGTCCGGGATCAGCGCGAACTCCTGATAGATGACGGATATTCCGTAACTTATCCCGTCTTTGGGCTCGCAGATGGACGCTTTGACGCCCTTCACGTAAATTTCACCGCTGTCCGGCGTCAGCGCGCCGGATAACAGGCGGATCAAGGTCGATTTGCCGGCGCCGTTTTCGCCCACAAGGGCGTGAATTTCTCCGGGCTTGACGTACAGGCTCACGTCCTGCACCGCTTTGACGCCGCCAAAGGATTTATACATATTTCGCATTTCGATTTGATATTCGCCCATACGCGCTGCCCTTTCAGACTACTCCACACACACAAACAAAAAGCAGATTGCCCCACAGTGTACTGAATACCTACTGTCTGCTTAAGACAACATGATCATAAGCGAATCCCCTGTCGTTGTCAATCCGAAAAAATCTATTTTTTGACAGTGAAATCACGGGTTCAGTCTTTACGCTGTAACCGGAATATGGTATGATAAGTGCATCCCAGGACAATATCGTGCTCCGAGTTCCGGTTAACAGACCGTCAGGCTTTGCCGGAACCGTTAGGGCCGAAAGGGGAGACCCTGCGGCCTGCCATATTTGCAAAGGAGCCCGCGATGCTTTTATCGCGGTTTTTTGTTGTTCAAAACCACAGTAAACCAACATTTTAGGAGGTGAATCCTGTACCCCTACAGGACAACAGCATGAGCAAACAATTAATGGTCAAACCTGAAAAATGTGTTTCCTGCCGTACCTGTGAACTGATGTGCTCCTTTGGACACACCGATGTGTTTAACCCGCGTCTCTCCGCCGTGACAGTGATCGGATACGAGGAAGCGATGGTGTCCGTACCCGTCATGTGCATGCAGTGCGAAGAAGCCTGCTGTCTCAAAGTCTGCCCGGTGGGCGCGATTTCTGTAGACGATAACGGCGCCGCGGTTATGAATCCGGAGAAATGCATCGTGTGCAAGATGTGCATGAGCGCCTGCCCCTTGGGAAATATCCATTTTTCGCCTGTCACGAAGAAAGTCTTCAAATGCGACCTTTGCGGCGGCGACCCGAAATGCGCAAAGTTCTGTCCCAGCGGCGCTATCGCGTATGTCGACCCCTATGAGCTTCCGGACAGGAAGAAGGCCGTTGCAGAGAAATTCAAAGATGTATTCGGAGAGGAGGCGTAAAGATGAACGCATGGAAAGGAACGATTCTTCGCATCGATCTTGCGAATGGCGTAATCCGCAAAGAAGCGCTCAACATGAAAGACGCGCAGGACTATGTAGGCGCCCGCGGTTTAGCCAGCAAATATCTGGCCGACGAGGTCGATCCCCTGGTGGATCCCCTCTCCCCTGACAATAAGCTGATCATGATGACCGGTCCCCTGACCGGTACTGCCGCCGCTTCCGGCGGAAGGTACGAAGTCGTCGCGAAAGCGCCGCTGACGGGGACAATCGGCGCCGCCAACTCGGGCGGTTATTTCGGCCCGGAGCTGAAATACGCCGGTTACGACGGGATCCTCTTCGAGAACGCCAGTCCAAAACCTGTCTATCTGTATATTAACGATGAAACAGTAGAACTGCGGGACGCCTCCACGCTATGGGGCAAGACGGTTTTCGAGACGACAGACGCCCTGAATGAGATTTGCGGCGAATCCTTTAAGATCGCCTGCATCGGACCGACAGCGGAAAACGGCTGCCTGTTTGCCGGGGTGATGAATGACAAACACAGGGCGGCAGGCCGCGGCGGCATGGGCGCGGTCATGGCCTCCAAGAATCTGAAAGCCGTTGCGGTGAGAGGCACCGGCGGCGTTAGCGTCGCCCGTCCGAAAGGCTTCATGGACGCCATTACCAACGCCAGGGCTATGCTCAAAGCCCACCCTGTAGGCGGTTCGGGACTGCCGGCCCTGGGTACGCAGGTGCTGGTTAACATTATTAACGAAAGCGGCGCTTTGCCCACCAGGAATTTCCGCGACGGCGCCTATTTTGACGAGGCGGACGCCACAGGAGGCGAAAGCCTGGCAGAGAAGTACCTGGTGAAGAACAAAGGCTGTTTCGGCTGCTCCATCTGCTGCGGCCGGGTGACCCGGGTACCGGACGGTCCCTTCAAGAGCAGCGGAGAAGGCCCCGAATATGAAGCCGGCTGGTCCTACGGCGCAGACTGCGGCGTATCGGATCTGGCCGCGATCTGCAAGGCGAATTTCCTGTGCAACGAATACGGTATGGATCCGATCACCCTGGGCGCTACCATCGCTTGCGCAATGGAACTCGCGGAGATGGGCGCCATCCCGAAAGAGGATATCGGTTATGAACTTCGCTTCGGCGACGCGAACGCCATCGTCGACCTGACGGAGAAGACAGGCAAAAATGAAGGCTTCGGCAAGATTCTAAAGCTCGGCTCCTATCGCCTGGCGGAACTGTACGGGCATCCCGAGCTTTCCATGAGCGTGAAAAAGCAGGAGATGCCTGCCTACGACGGTCGCGCCCTCCAGGGCATGGGCCTCGAATATGCTACCTCCAACCGAGGCGGCTGCCATGTGCGGGGCTACCTGACTTCGCCGGAAGTCCTGGGCGTCCCGATTAAGGTAGACCCCTTCGAAACCGAGGGAAAGCCGGCCTTGCTCAAGCTCTTCCAGGATTTGACCGCCCTCATCGATTCCCTGGGCGTTTGTCTGTTCACCACCTTCGGCTTGGGATTACCCGAATTGGCTGCCCAGTACCGCGAAGCTGTAGGCTCGGACGAGTCCGACGAGGAGATCCTGAAGAAGGGCGAACGGGTATGGAACCTGGAGAAGCGTTTCAACATTGCCGCCGGCGTCGAAAAGGACAGCCTCCCGCCCAGACTGCTCAATGAAAAGCTGCCCGGCGGCGCTGCTGCCGGTCGGGTCAGTCTACTTAACGAAATGCTGGGCGAATACTACCTTCTGCGCGGCTGGGACGAAGACGGTGTTCCGACAGGGGAAAAAATCGCGGAGCTCGGCATTTGAACGACACGCGCGTGTTCTATGGGGCAGCGCCCCATCCGAAATGAATACGAGATATTTCTGATGAAGATTAAGTTTTTCGCCACATACAGAGACTTGACGGGTCGCAGAGAACTGGATATCCCGGCGCCCTCTACCGCGATCGCCCTTCTGGAAGAGCTTGCCGTACGCTACGGTCCGGCTATGCGCAAGAAACTCTTTACCGAAGACGGAGAAATCAGCGATGACGCCATCCTGCTGATCAACGGGAGGAATATTGCCCACCTTGACGGCGGAAATACCCCCCTGAAGGAAGCCGATATCGTCTCGCTGTTTCCCATGGTTGCGGGGGGTTAGTATCCGTGCCACCGGCGTCGCATATCGCCTGCCACATTTGAATCCCGCCTGTTGTCCGCAGGGCATACGCGCACAGCGAAGCATAAGGAATTGCGCGCTGCCTGCGGTAAAACACAGAAAGGGGAGAAGGATCCCTTGACAGAAATAGAAAATAGGGCAAAAGCGTCCGCTGCAGTCCCTCAGCCGGATACTGTCCGTATGATGGAAATGCAAGCCCTTTTGGATCGCTATCCGCCTGATCCGCGCTTTGCCTTAGCCGTGATGCAGGATATGCAGCGGCAATTCAATTACGTACCCCGGGAAGGGCTTTTGGCCTTGTCTTCCCGTATAGGGCGGTCGGAAGCGCAGCTTTATTCGATGGCGACTTTTTACAAAGCCCTAAGTATCAAGCCGAAAGGCCGTCATATCATCAAGCTTTGCGACGGCACGGCCTGCCATATCCGGGGCTCGGCCCATCTTGTCGCGGCGGTCGAAAGACTCCTGGGGATCAAACCGGAGGAAACCACGACCGACGGCATGTTTTCGCTTGAACTGGTCAATTGTCTTGGTTCCTGCGCCCTGGCGCCGGTCATGGTGGTCGACGGCCGATATTATGGTAAGGTAAGCGCGGATCAACTACGGGGTATTCTTGACGAATGCAGAGCCGGAGAGGAAGAGAGGGCCGCGTTATGACAAGGACGATATTCGTTTGCTGCGGCACGGGCTGTATAGCCAACGGAAGCCTGGCCGTAGCGGACGCCCTGCGCGCCGCGCTTGACGAAACGGCGACCGCGTACGGACAGGGGAAAGCGGCGGCGACAGCCGGGCAGGCCGAGCGCAGAGAAGCGGCGGCGACAGCCGGCATACAGGTGGAAGCGCTCGTCAAACAGACCGGATGCAACGGCTTCTGCGAAAACGGCCCCATTGTCAAAATCATGCCCGACGACATTTCCTACTACAAGGTGAAGCCGCAGGATGCGGCGGAAATCATTGACAGCTTGGATAAAGCGCCAGTGGAACGATTATTGTATAAAGACCGGGATGGTAGAAGCCTGCGCAGTCAGAAGGAAAACCCCTTCTATGCGCAGCAGATGAAAATTGTCCTGCGAAACATCGGCGAAATCGACCCGGCGGAGATAGACGATTACCTGGCGCGAGGCGGCTATGCGGCGCTGAAAAAAGCCCTCGCGATGCAGCCGGCGGAGATCATCGCGGAAGTGGAAAAATCCGGGCTGCGGGGGCGGGGGGGCGCGGGTTTTCCCACCGGCAGCAAATGGCGCATCGCCGCAAGCTATGACGACTTTCCCAAATATGTTGTCATGAACGGCGATGAAGGCGACCCGGGCGCCTTTATGGACCGCTCCATCCTCGAAGGCGACCCCCACTGTGTACTGGAAGGGCTGGCGATCTGCGCCCTTGCAGTAGGCGCCGAGCAGGGCTTCTTCTATATCCGCGACGAATACGGCCTTGCCCTGCATCAGGTACAAAAAGCGATTGCCGACGCCGGGAAAGCAGGCATCCTGGGCAATGCCATAATGGGCAGCGAAAAGAAGCTGCATCTGGAAGTCGTACGGGGAGGCGGGGCATTCGTTTGCGGCGAAAGCACGGCGTTGATGGCTTCCATCGAAGGCCGGCCCGGCGAACCCAGGGCGAAGTATATCCGTTCGGTGCAGCGGGGCTTGTGGGATAAACCGACTGTGCTCAATAATGTCGAAACCCTCGCCAACATTCCTTTCCTTATTTTGGAAGGCGGCGCGAAATTCGCCGAAAAGGGCACAGCAAACAGCAAGGGAACAAAAGTCTTCGCATTAGTGGGCAAAGTCAAGCGAACGGGGCTCATCGAGGTCCCCATGGGCGTAAGCCTCCGGCATCTCATCTTTGATATCGGCGGCGGTCTTCTCAGCGACCGGCCATTCAAAGCCGTACAGACGGGCGGGCCTTCCGGCGGCTGCATCCCCGCAGAACTGCTGGATCTGCCTGTTGATTTCGATACCCTGACAGAAAAAGGCGCGATGATGGGCTCGGGGGGCATGATCGTGATGGACGATCGGGACTGCATGGTGGAGATGGCGCGGTATTATGTGAATTTCCTCTGCGGAGAAAGCTGCGGAAAATGTACGCCCTGCCGCGAGGGGCTCCGTCAATTGCGGAATATCCTAACGGATATAACGGAAGGCCGCGGTGAGCCGGAGGACTTACAGCTAATGGAGGAAATCTGCGACACGATGCGGGACGCTTCCTTATGCGCCCTGGGGAAATCCGCGCCAAACCCGGTGATGACTACACTCCGTTATTTCCGAGAGGAATACGAGTCGCACATACGGGATAAAACCTGTCCGGCAGGGCATTGCCCCAAGCTTACTGCGTTCCGTATCGACACGGATAAATGCACAGGCTGCGGACGATGCGCCGGAGCTTGTCCGGGCGGCGCGATTTCGGGCGCCATTAAAAGCCCCTATCGTATCGATGGGAGCAAATGCCTTGCCTGCGGCGTATGCAGAGATCTGTGCCGCTTCGAGGCGGCTATCGCGGAGAAAGCGGGGTACGAAGCATGATCATCCACATCGACGGCAAAGCCTGCGTCTGCGAGAAAGGGGAGTATCTGCTCCATGTCGCCGCACAAAACGGTATATTTATCCCGAGGTTTTGCCATCACCCCGGGCTGCCCGGACAAGCCTGCTGCCGGGTTTGTCTTGTCGAGGTGGAAACAGAGGCGGGCGGCGAGCGCCAGGTCGTCAGCTCCTGCGTCTATCCTGTGGAGCGGGAAATGCAAGTCTATACCAACAGCGACAAAATAAAAAAGCAGCGCCGGATGGTGCTTTCCCTGCTTAGCGCCAGAGCGCCGGACAGCGGCAGGACGGCGGCTTTGCTGAAATCCGCAGGCGGCAGCCTGCCCGAACGGTTTACACGCCTTGCCGGCGAGAAATGCATTCTGTGCGGTCTGTGCGCGAAAGCCTGCGAAAGCGTCGGAACCGCTGCGATTTCCGTTGCAGGGCGCGGAACGGACAAGAAAATTTCGACGCCCTTTGCACTTCCACCAGACGCTTGTATAGGATGCGCAAGCTGCGCCGCCGTATGCCCCACAGAAGTCATTGCCTATGTGGAAGACGGCGGTACAAGAACGATATGGGGAAGAAGCTTTCAACTGAAATACTGCGAAACCTGCGGGGATATGCTAGGCACAGAAGAAGAAGTAGCGCATGCTGCAAATAAAGCCGGGGGCGAGCCTGCCCGGCTGTGTCCGGCGTGCAGAAAGAAGACCATAGCAGGCGCTTTGGGCAAACCCTTTGCCCGCGGATAGGTCGGCGCCGGCACATTTGCCCGGCGACACACCGCTGTGGCAAACATACAGCCCTTTGGTTCAGCGGCTGCCTTACTGTTCCTTATTCTTTTTTTCCGCTGCCTTCATCCTCTCTTTTTTCTCCATTTCACGGATTTTTTTGCCGTAATAATTCGCGTACACGAAGGAAAGCACCACCCCGAGAAATGCAATGATGCCGTTGATGAGTATGCCGTGCTGTGCAAATAATTCTGTCATTTCCTTCTCCTCCTGTATTTTGACGGGACGCCGTCCCGCAGATCCGATCTTCATGCCTGTCGCTTCTCTGCCGGAGCCGTCTCAGCCTCCGTCGTTCCAGGCGGATTCTGTCGCCCGAATGGCTTCCCCGGGATTCCATCGGCAATAATCGCCGGCGGGGATCAGCGGCAAGTCCCGGGCATACGTCAGATTGCCAAAGGCTTTCCGTACAGCCGGTACTGCCGCGGCAAGCCCCGCTATGCCCCTGCCCAGCATTTTGCTTTTCCTGACCCGGCGCCCGTTGGCAAGCGCGATCCATTCCATAACAGAAGCAGTGCATACGTACTCGCTGTCCTGGGGGCAAAAGACCCCTTTGCAAGCGCCGTCGATTAACAATCGCGTGTATTCGCAGAAGTGATCGATATAAAGCATGCTGCGTTCGTTACGGTAAACCGGAACCACAGCGGGACCCAGGGCAAGGCGTCTTAAGCTTCTGTAATTCCCCGGACAGTTCGCGCCGTAGATCATCGGCGCGCGTATGACGCATACCGCGAAGCCCGCGTCCGAGAATCTACCGACGCCTGACTCCGCTTCATATTTGCTCCTGCCGTATGCGGATCGGGGACGGGGAACAGTCTCCGCGTCAATCTCGTTCTTTGCGCCGATTCTGCTCTCTAGGCCATAGACAGCCATGCTGCTCAGCAGGATAAACTGCCTGACGCCTTCCCGCTTTGCCTTGCCTGCCGCTTCGATTGCCAGGTCGCGATTGACTTTATCGTATTCGCCGCTGGGTACATGGCGTTGATGGGCTATCCCGGCCGCATGAAACAGAACGTCGTAGGGCGCAAAGGCGCTTTCTTTCCATTGGGCGCCGCGCAGGCTGAGCATGTCGACCGCATACCTGTCCGGCCATTGATGCAGCCACTTCTCCAGCGACTTGCCGACGTAGCTGTTTTTTCCGGTAATGAGCAGCTTAATCATAGACTGGTACTCCCCGGCCCGCCCTCGTTGATATCTCTGCCTATACAAACGCTTAGCACCGTTTGCCAGAGAATCGTGCAGTCCAGCGCGAAGCACATATTCGCGCGATATTCTCCGTCATAGGCTGCCTTCTGCGCGATAGGAAGCTCATCCCGCCCCCTGATCTGCGCCAAGCCGGTCAAACCAGGCCTGATCCCGTTTGCGCCGTACTTGTCCCGCTCCGCCACTAGATCCTCTTGATTCCATAAAGCCGGCCTTGGTCCCACCAAGCTCATATCGCCTGTCCATATATTCCAAAGCTGCGGCAGCTCGTCCAGGCTGCTCTTTCGCAGGAAGCGTCCCAAGCCGGTGATATAGGCATAGGGGTCTTTCAGCAGATGGGTGGGGACCTCGGCAGGCGCGTCGCTTCGCATGGTCCGGTATTTCAGCATGGTAAATAGCTTTTTGTCCCTGCCTACCCGTTTCTGCCGGAACAATACCGGACCGGGGGAACTGCAGCGGACGGCGACGCCCAGCGCCAGGAGCAGGGGGCTCAGGATAACCAGGCCCAAGCCTGAAAACAGGATGTCGCTCAGCCGCTTGGCATATCGATACATACTAGATCAAGTCCCGAAAAACCGCGCCGCTTATCTGACACAGATCCTCCGGCGACAGTTCCATCTGCAGGCCGACGCGGCCGGCGCTGACCACGATGCATTCATACAGGGCGGCGCTTTCTTCGATATACGTAGGAAAGGCTTTCTTCATTCCCACAGGGGAGCAGCCCCCGTGGACATAACCAGTCAGGGCTTCCAAATCCCGGGCTTTGATCATCTCCATATATTTATCCCCGGTCGCGGCGGCGGCTTTTTTTAAATCGAGTTCAAATTCTACCGGTATCACAAACACGCTGTGCCCTGTGGTTTTCCCCACCGTCACCAGCGTCTTGAACACCTTCTCGGGATCCTTGCCTACTTTGCGGGCGACGCTTAGCCCGTCGATCATGCCGTCGGCAACGTCATAGTCATAGGTTTGATGCGCGATTCCCGCGCTTTCAAGAATACGAAGCGCATTAGTTTTTTGCATTCGCCGCTATCCTCTCCAGAAACGCTTTTCCCCATCGCGGTAGGTACGTTTGATCTGATCGAAATATTCGCTTATCTGCTGGGCGTTTTTCCTCGATGTGCCCAGCAGGTCCCGCGCTTCAGCCAGTGTGAAGCCGCCGTCAGGGAAAGCGCCGCGCAGCAGCCTTTCCGCTTCCGTCAGTGCAGAAGCCGCATAGGGAATATCCTCTCCTACGGCGACCAGCTCCCCTTCCCGCAGAAACCATTGGTACAGCTCCGCCTGATCCGCGGCGGGGACGCCCGCGACAGCAGCCGCTTCGCTCCAAGCCGGCGGCGCATACGGCGCCTGTCCGTACGCCTTCCGCAAAGCTTCTATCATGCTTGCCTGCTTTGGATGGATGATCGGCGCCCAGCCTTCCGGCCAAATCAACTTCTCATCCTGCGCAAAGTGCCCTATAGAATCCAAATATTGGAAATACGCTCGCTGCTCCCTTTGCCCCATGCGCGGAAAAAGCACCTGGGCGGCTTCCTGCTTCGGCGCGCCCACCCGTAAGGGCCAACGGCGTAGATAGTCTGTAAGCCAGAGATCGAGCCGCTTCTGTAATACCGACCCATCAGCGGCAGGGAAGTAGTACGCATCCGGCAGAAGGAGCAATTCGCCATCTCCCGCCATAGCCTGCGCCAGTTCCGCCGCTTCGCTTTCTTCGATCCGCAGGCAGGCCGCTATGCCAGGCAGCTGCCAGGGCACGCCTTCCCGGCTCATCGAGGCCAGCAGCACCTGGCGCGGGTCGCCGCTGTCCAGAGAAGCAAGCTGCCTCAGCACCTCCTCGCGGGCGCGCCTGTGCCGCACCGCGGTGGCATGCAGGACCGTCGCGCCGCCAATCGTAAAGAGCGGCGAATAAAAGCGCAGAATCACCCGGTCTCCCGACAGCATGGCCAGCGGCGTTTCCAGCTCCAGCTGCGCATAGCAGCTTTCTCCGGGCATCAGCACATCCCGGTCCAGCAGGTTCACGCGGGCCAGCGCCTCCGCTGTGCCGTGATGAACATGCACGCGGGCGTGTCGCTCCATCTTAGGCGCGCCGGGCAGCAGTTCGAGCCGCACATCCACGCGATGGCTTTTGCGCAGCGCGCCGGGCGTCGCCAGCCAGCTCCCCCGCTCGACCAGGGCCTTATCCAAGCCGGTCAGGTTGACGGCGACCCGCTCCCCCGCCCAGGCTTCCTCCCGGCTTTCCCCGTGTACCTGTAGGGAACGCACCCGGGCCTGTCTTTCCGAAGGCAGCAGCTCCAGCGAATCCCCCGGCCGAATCGTCCCGCTCCAAAGCGTTCCCGTAACCACCGTACCAAAGCCGGTCATGGTAAACACGCGATCCACCGCCAGCCGGCAAATACCGGCAGACGAGCGTTCCGGCGTCTGTGCACAAAGCGTGCCGAGGGCGTCCAGCAAGGCCGGTATACCTTCGCCCGTCACCGAAGACAGCTCCACAACCGGCGCGCTTTGCAAGGGTGAATCCGCCAGGTACTCCAGCACTTCCTCCCGTACCAGCGCCAGCCAGTCTTCCTCCACCATATCGATCTTCGTCAGCGCAACGACGCCCCGGTTAACGCCCAATAGGCGCAAAATGTCCATGTGTTCGCGGGTCTGGGGCATGATTCCCTCGTTCGCGGCGATGACAAACAGGACCAGGTCGACGCCGGTGGCGCCGGCCAGCATATGCCGGACGAAGCGCTCATGTCCGGGGACGTCTACGATGCCGACGCGCTGACCGCCGGGAAGCAGAAATGGAGCAAAGCCCAGGTCAATGGTGATGCCCCGGGCTTTTTCTTCTTGAAGCCGGTCTGTATCAACGCCCGTAAGATAGCGGACAAGCGTCGTCTTGCCATGATCCACATGGCCTGCCGTACCCAGAATGATGTGTTGCAACGTACCCACTCCATTAAGCAAAATCCGCAGCGGCGGAAGACCGCCGTTGACAGAGGAACAGGTTAAATGGCGGGGACGTGTGCGAATCGAACACACCAAAGACGGGATGAACCGCCTCACGACCGGATTTGAAGTCCGGGCCGGCCACCAGACCGGAACCGCCCCCCTGAAGGTCATATCCGATGGCTGTCTATGCCTCATTCTAGCACGTTTCTCTCTTCCACGCCATTCCTTTTTCGCCCGATACGCCAACGCCTACGCGCTCGTGCAAAATTGTTGACAAAAATGATACAACTCGTATTCAAAACTATGGTATAAACAAAGAACATGACCGTTCAACCCATGTCTCATTGCCCCATCGGTATGACGCATGAGGAAGGAGGAGTTCTATTGAAGATCAAAAAAGCAGTCGCCCGCATCGTATTCGTCGCGTTGCTTTCCGGCTTGCTGCCGGCAGCCGCGTTCGGCGACGCCGGCGTCGACGTCTATAGTTCCACCATCGTTCCGCCGACCTACTCCGTCAACGCGCAGAATCAACCTCTGGAAAGGAACGGCAGCGGCGGCGAATTCACTCTGGTCCTATTGGACAACACCGAAGGATTTCCCACCTATATTTATGTAGCCTCCAACCGGCCCTATTCGGATTATTTCTATTATCAACTGGGCGCAACTGGCGAATGGATCTATATCGGCGGCGGACAAAATTCCGCGCAGGCGATACGGATTTCCACCATGTCCGAGCTCATCGTCGGCTCCTCCCGCATCAGGGAATTGCGGCTGAAAGTCGTTTCCACAGAGGGCGGCACCTCCTACATCGCGTTTGGCGTCGACGCCTCCTGCGCTTTTGATTATGCACGGAACCGCTCCTTGGACCACGACGAAAGCCATATCATTCAGCAAAACCGTTATCCCGTGGACTATACAGCAAGCTCGTATTCCGGCGGCACGGGTTCGACTACGACGAACATCAATCCTTATCAGTCTGTGGTCGTCAGCCCCGGCAGCCCTGTCGCCGCCCAGGTCCTTCCCTTGAATCGCTATAATGAAGGCGCCGAGTTTACCCTTACGATCACAGGCAACTCCAGTATCGGCTCCGACGACAAAATCTATGTCGCCAGCAGCCGGCCCAATGCGGATTATCTCTATTACCGCCTTGGCAACGGCGATTGGCAGCCCTTTCAGGCTGGTAACGACAGGCCTTTGTCTTCCGTAGCCGTACTCACGCCTTTTACCCATTCCAGCAGCATTTCCTCGACGATCCATGAATTGCGGCTGAAGATCGTTTCCACAGCGGAGGGCATATCCGATATTGTCTTTGGCATAGATCCCGTGGATGTGAGCGATTACGCGGCGGGAAGATTCTCCGCACAGAGTAACAGGCTGGGCAATATCATAGGCCAGAGAAAGTTCGTCGCGGAGTTCTCCGCGCCCAGCGGCAGTCCCGGCAACTCCAACAATATCAGCGTAAACCGCTCCTCTGTAAGCGCTCCCGACCAGCCTGTGTCCGCTCAGATCCCGCCTCTCAGCCGCGACGGCAGCGGCGCGGAATTCACGCTTACCCTTACCGGAAACGCCTCTTTGACCGCAAACGACAGGATTTATGTCGCTTCCAGCCGGCCCGGCACGGACTATCTCTACTACCGCCTTGGCAGCGGCGATTGGCAGCCTTTCTATAGCGGCGGCGATATTCCCATAACCTCCATGGCGGCACTGGTTCCCTTTACCCATTCGACCAGCCTGTCCAATGTCAGCCATGAATTGCGTCTAAAAATTGTATCTACCGCGGAAGGTATCTCGCAAATCGTATTCGGCACAAACGCCCAGGATACCCTGGATTATGCCTTGGGCCGGACCCTGTCAAGCGGCCTTAGCCAGATCGTCGGCCAGCGGAGTTACAACGTTACGTTCACCACGCCGGTCTCCAATATCGGCCAAATGGTGGAAGGCCTGCGGGCCGAAGCAATCGGTACAGGCGTGAAACTGCGCTGGACGCCCCTGACGGGAAGCGCGGGATACCGGCTCTACCGCGCCGACAGCGCCAATGGGGATGCTACTTCCCTGACCGACGTCGGCATCATTACCGGCACAGAGTTTGTCGACGTAAACGTAAGGCCCAATACGACCTACTATTATTCCCTCCGGCAGGTGATCAAGGAAGCCAACGCAAGTACAAGGCAGTTCGAAGAGCTGGGCCCGATGTCCGCTCGAATCGCCATAACCACCGCTTCTTCCATCGTCGGCGAATACCTTAACCCCTCCGGCTTGGGCGCCGGAAAGAAGTTCCTGCTCATGACCTTGAATAGTGTGCAGATGAACGCCAACGGCGTAATCAAGGAAATCGACCCGGGCAGAGGCACGGCGCCCTTGCTGATCAACGACCGCACGATGGTTCCGGTCCGCGCTGTCACGGAAGAAATAGGCGGCTCCGCGGGCTGGTACGCCGCCACACGGGAAATCACCTTGCAAGCCAAAAACAATACGGTACTCATGTGGCTGGACAATACGGAGATTCGGGTGAACGAGACGCGTAAGACCATGGACGTAGCCCCTGTGAGCATCAACGACAGAACCATGGTTCCCCTCCGCTTTGCCGCGGAAAACCTGGGCTGCGAAGTGGAATGGCTCGGCAGCCCCCAACAAATCGTGGTTGTCTACTATTAATCACGTCAATAGCTTCTTCTTCTTCCTCCAAATGCGAAAAAGCGTCCCCCGGCAGGGCTCCTTCGCTCCGCCGGCAGGGCGCTTTTTCGCAGCAAGGAGACGCCGCTTTAGCGCCTGGGCCTTGCCGCGCCTATGTTCTGCCATAGCTTGACACAGGCGTTAATTGCAAAGATCACCAGGGACACCGCGAGCGCGCTCTCCCAGGCGCCCTGATCGTTAAAGGTCGTGATCTGCACGGACAGCAGCATGGTCGAAGAGGTAAATAGCATGGCGACAGCCGATATCGTGATCATGGAATTGGTGAAAAAGTAGACGAACACGTCCAGCAGGACCTTCAGCGAATTCGGGATCAGGACGTCTTTGATGATGTGAAACCAATTTCCCCCCATAGAGCGGCAAATATCCTCCAGCTTGGGGTTCAGCAATTTGAAATGGCTGATCACCATCATATAAGGCGAGCCGAAAAAGTGCACAATGTTCGCGATAACCAGGATCGCGTAGGTAT
>WRMS01000048.1 GCA_009777025.1 Clostridiales bacterium
CCCATCAGGTGCGTGAAGAAATGAAAAAACTCTATGACGCCTGTGCGCCGGGAGGCGGGTTTATCTTCGAAACCTCATGCGGTTTGGGCAATTGCAAACGGGAAAACGTAGAAGCGATGTTTGAAGCAGCAAGAGAATTGGGCGTATACGGATAATCCGCAAGGGCGATAAGGGAGATCAAAGCATATGCAAGTATCGATCCGCAAATGGAGAATGGAAGACGCCGCCGATATAGCGGCGGCGATCAATAACAAAAAAGTGCAGGATAATCTGCGGGACGGGATACCGTATCCCTATACGAAGAAGGATGCGGAAGAGTATATTTGGAAAGCCATCACCGCGGACAAAGACACGGAATATGCCTTTGCCATACTTTGCGACACTTTGGTTGTGGGCAGCATCGCGGTGTCCCGCCTGGATAACGTCCATCGCCTGACTGCGGAAATGGGCTATTATATCGCTGAGCCTTTCTGGGGGCAGGGCGTCACCACGGAAGCGGTCCGGTTAGTCTGCGCCCATATCTTCCTTCATACCGATATCACGCGAATTTTTGCCGAACCCTATGCATACAACACGGCTTCCTGCCGTGTGCTGGAGAAAGCGGGATTTCAGCTTGAGGGGATCCTTCGTCATAACGCGCTCAAGAACGGTCGAACGCTGGATATGAAAATGTATTCGTTGCTGCGGGCTTATCCTGTCCGCCCCTTAACTGACATGGAGATCGAAACAGCAATGGCCTTAGTGCGGCGGGTCTTTGATGCGTTTGAAGCGCCGGAGTATAGCGAAGAAGGGGTAGCTTCGTTTTACTCCTTTATCGAGACGCAGGCGATGCGGCGGAATAGGGAAAGCGGCAACCTCCGGCTTTGGGGCGCTTTTGACAACGCGCTTCTGATCGGGGTTGCTGCGCTGAGACCGCCTTATCATATTTCTCTTCTATTTGTAGACAGGCAGTACCATGGGCGCGGTATTGCCCGATCTCTTCTTGAGGAAGGTTTCCGGGATCTTTGGACGACATACGGGTCCGGAACAGTAACTGTTAACTCCTCTCCTTACGCTGTGGAGATATACAGGCATATGGGATTTGAAGCGGCGGATTCGGAGCAAAGCGTCAACGGGCTGCGATTTACCCCGATGCAGCGCGAACTGTCCCCGGATTGCAGTTTCAGCAGATCATCATAGATCAGCCAGATTCCTGATTTTCTGATTCTTTTCTTCCACCTGCTCGAGCATGGCTGCTTTCTCTTGTTCAAGGCGTGCGGCCAATGGGGCGTCATGCACTGCCAGAATTTGTATGGCAAGCAGGGCGGCGTTTTTTGCCCCGTCGATGGCTACCGTAGCCACCGGAACACCGGAGGGCATTTGTACCGTGGCGTAAAGCGCGTCCAGGCCTTGCAGCGCGGTGCCGCTTAAGGGAACGCCGATTACCGGCAAAGTGGTCTTTGACGCAAGCACGCCGGCAAGATGCGCCGCCGCGCCTGCACCGGCGATGATGACGGCATATCCGTTTTCTCTGGCGCCGGAAGATAAAGCTAATACTTTCTCCGGCGCCCTATGCGCGGAAGCCACTTGCAGGTCGGTTTCCACTGCGAAGGAACGCAGCGTCGTCACAGCAGACTCCATAATTTTCCAGTCTGAATCGCTGCCCATCACAACTAATACTTTTCCGGTCACGATTTCGCTCCCTTTCCCTGCCTATTGTCTGCTTACTTGATGAAGCGTTTCAGGATGTCGATCAGCATCCGCTTATCCGAGGCTTTGATCGTGTCCTTGTCTATCGCGATCATAAAGCGGGCAAGCATATCCAGATCATCCTGCGCGGCGCCTTTGACCGTTTCCTTAAAGACGCTGCCCAAATCCATACCGGCAGCCTGTATCTTCTCGATAGGTTCCGCGGAAGACGCATTGTTTGCGGCTGCTTCTTTTGCCGCGGCAAGGTCCAGTTCCAAAGCCCGCTTATCATTCGTCAACTGTCTCCAGCCTGCTTCTGTCTTTGCCAGTTGCTCCTTGAGATCGGCAATTTCCGTTTCAAAGACTGTCGTATCTTGCGAAACCTGACTCGGCCCGGCGGATTCCGCCTGTGCAAGACTTTCCTTTAATGTGGAAACCTCCTGCGCCAGCGCCGTATTATCCTTTGTTAACCGGTTGTGTTCCGCGTCAGTCTCTTTGAGGAGTTCGTTCAGATCCGCGATTTCTTTCTCCGTGTCAGCCAGCTTCTTCTCTGTATTGGTCAAGTTCTTCTCCGTGTCGGCCAGCTTCGTCTCTGTATTGGCCAAGTTCTTCTCCACGTCGGCTAGCTTCTTCTCCACAGCCAGCATGGATTCCTGAATATGGTCGTCCTGGGGAGCGTCGGTAGAACGCTCCAAAGAGGCGATGATCTCTGTGAGGCTCTGGTTCTCTTCCAGCAGGTCGTTTTTTTGATTGATTAGATTCAGTGTCTCTTCCTTAAGCCTGGAGAATTCCTGCTCTTGTTCTTCGTCGCTTTCGAAGCCAAACATGACGCCTTTCTCTTTCAGCGCCTGC
Source organism: Clostridiales bacterium (assembly GCA_009777025.1). Classification (GTDB taxonomy): domain Bacteria; phylum Bacillota; class Peptococcia; order DRI-13; family UBA5745; genus WRMS01. Next base: position 2,521 of record WRMS01000048.1, read on the forward strand.
AGTTCGTCCTGCAATGCTTCCAGGTCGAGCCTTGCTTTTCTGGACGCGTCTTCCGCCGCGGTCATTCTCTTTCGATAGCCGTCCGCTTCAGCCCGGAGGGAAGCGCCTTCCTCGAGGAATACGATGGTCTCCTCCTTGATCCGGCGGTTTTCTTCGTTCAGTTTCTCGATTTTCTCCTGCAGTGTACGCGTATCTTCATCTTCTGCGCCTTCGCCGGCGCCGGGCAGGCCTTGACTCAGCAAGCTGTTATACTTGTTCTCCCATTGCAGGCACAGTTTACGCAGCGATTCCGCTTCTTCGCTCAGCTTTTGATTTTCCTTTTTCAAAGCAAGTTCTTCGTCCTCAAGGTTCTGCAGCCTCTCGATATAGCGTTTGTTCGGTTCACTGCCCGGCGAGGAATCCATGTTCCCTGCCATCTCCTCCTCGGTCAATGCGCCGGGGAATTCGTCCATATACCCTGCTTTGGTCAGCAATATTCCGACCGGCACATCCAAATGCGGCGCCAGTAGCTTCAGTATCGCCGGAGAAGGTTTCTTACGAATGCCTGCTTCCAGTCGTGAGATTTCAGCGTTGCTGACCTCCCCGTTCGTTAGTACGCTGAGTTCTTTTTGGGAAATTCCTTTTGTCTGCCGCAATTCCTTGAGATATTCGCCAACAGCCATGATCCTGCCCCCCTCATCCGGATTTGTAGTACCTGCAATATACTTTCTATTATATACGAGAATAACCATTTGGTAAATAGGATTCTCAACGATTCTGGTGAATAGTATGTAGAACAGCATAAACATGACGAAGAAATGGGGAAGGGAGCAGTAGGCTATGCTTGCGATGATCGTTTTGGTTTCCGGCAGAGGCAGCAACCTGATGTCGATACAGGCTGCGATAGAGAAAGGCGCGTTGGACGGCAGGATCAACGCCGTGATCAGCAACAAGAGGGAAGCGGCGGCGCTGGCTTTTGCGAAAGAAAAAGGCTTACCGGCTGTTTGGATGAATCCGAAAGAGGAGGACGGCCGAATGGGATATGAAAACAGGCTTTTTTCTGAAATAGAGAAAATTGGCTCCGACTGTCTGGTGCTTGCCGGTTATAGCTTTCTGTTGAATTGGGATGTTTTTCGCCATTATGGCAAGCCGATACTGAACATTCATCCGGCTCTGCTCCCCGCATTCCCCGGGATGACCGCGCAGAGAGACGCTTTGGCATATGGGGTCAAGTATAGCGGATGCACGGTACATTTTGTGGACGGGGGTATGGACAGCGGACCGATCATTGCCCAGAAGCCGGTGCCGGTTATGGACTTGGATGACGAAGAGCGTTTATCAGCGAGAATCCTTGCGGAAGAACACAAACTGTATCCGGAAGTTCTCACATGGCTGGCCCGGGGAAGGATCCGGAGAGATGGCAGGATCGTCAGGGTATTGCCGGACGATGCGGAGGAAGGAGGCGGCAGGGGATGACGAAAAGGGCTTTAGCAAGCGTATCCGACAAAAGCGGCTTGGAGGAATTTTGTCGCGGGCTGGCGGATTTGGGTTGGGAGATCCTTTCTACAGGCGGCACTTATCAAAGCTTGGAAAAGGCGGGTTTGCGGGTGGTTCAGGTATCGGCAGTGACCGGCTTTCCGGAGATCATGGATGGCCGGGTAAAGACGCTTCACCCGAAGATCCACGGCGGGATACTGGCCCGCGCCATTCCATCACACTTGCGACAGGCGGAGGAGTTGGGGATAGGCCTGATCGATCTGGTCGCAGTGAACTTGTACCCATTCCGGGAGACCATTGCCGGAGAGAACGTCAGCCGGGCGGAAGCCATAGAAATGATTGACATCGGCGGACCTGCCATGATACGGGCGGCGGCAAAAAACCACGAAAGGGTCGCCGTCATCGTCGATCCGGCGGACTATCGCATGATCCTTACAGAGTTGAAGGAGAAGGACAGTATTTCCGGGGAAAGAAGGGAGAAGCTGGCTGCCAAAGCCTTTCGCTATACGGCGGAATACGACGCCTGCATAGCCGATTACTTGAAAGCGCAACATCCTGTCGATTGAACGAATCTTCATTCAACTTTTACACAGTGTATATTCAGGACCTGCCAAAGGCAGAGGGATAGCATCCGTCAGGCACGGCGCTATGCGCAGGTTAAACACCAAAACGACAAGATGCCTGCGCCATACCGGCGATGAGTCGCCGTCCGTGGCTCCCATCGCCTGAAAAATCGTCGTGATTTTTCTATGGCTTAGGCTAGCGCCAAGTTTGTGTCGTTGCTGCAAAAGCGCCTATCGCCTTGCCAGACGCTATCCCTCTGCCCTTATCGCAGGTCCTGAATAGACGCTTTTACACGTAATATGGCTAATATTCGCCATGTAAACGTGTATTGCGCTTTCGGATAAAACATGCAATAATAGGCAGAGTTTAGCACAAGCTTGCCGGCTGGCGTTTTCTCAAGGCTCGTTTTCTCAAGGCTTAAGAAAACAATTTGCTTTTTAGTTTCCTTTGTGCTATAGTCATGTCTTGATTGTACAATCTGACTTTTCAACCGAAAGTATAGGAGAGATTCCCATGTCAAAACTATATTCGCGCGAGAGAAGCGGAGCGCCCGGGCGCGGTTTGCCCGCTATGATCATGACGTCCTGCCTGTTGATTGCGCTTATCATCTGTGCGGGTATACTGATCGCAGAAGAACTGGATATGGCTAAAGATCCTTCTTCTGACGCTGTTCGCTCAAATGCAGACGAAACGCATGCCCGAAAGCCGCTGTCGGATACAGGCTGGGAATGTGGAGAACCCAACAGAAGCTGCAGCCACATTCTGATGAATGGCAGCGGCCCGCTTCTTTGTGTACCTTCAGAAATGATAGACAACTGCCTAATGATCCCGCTGGAGCATTATCGTTTGATCGCGGGATGCGGTCTGGAGATCGGCTTGGATGGCACAAGGCAGTTGATCAAGTATGACCGGGTTTATCAGATAGATCTGGATTCCGCCATGCTTGTCTGCGGCGGAGAAAGCTGGGCTTTTCCCCTGCCGCCCTTTGAGTTACACGGGCATATCTATGTGCCGCTTCGCTTCCTTTGTGAGATACTGGAGCTGGAAATCCAATGGAATAACGATAGTGATACCGTATTGCTCTCCAGCCCATGGGTTGATGTGGAGAGCCTGATGCAACCCATGAACAGCATCAATAAGCGAATACTGGCAAGGCTTTCTGAAGAAGAGGCAAAAACAACCGAAGCGCCTGCGGAACCGGTGGAATTGATCGTCACTTTTTATTACTCGTCTCGAAACACGACTTACACTGCTTCAGGATATCAGGCTGTGGCTGGCAGTATAGCCGCCGACAGCAGTATACCCTTCGGAACGCAATTCTATATACCCGAACTCAGCATGATTTGTGAAGACGGCATATTTACCGTACAGGACCGTGGCCGGTCGATCCATGGCAATGCCATTGACGTTTTTTTACCGAATGCGCTTCTCAATGATAAGGACGTCAGCGCCGCGCTGCGCCGCGGCAGGTTTAGTGTAATCGCTTATCCGGTTCAACCGGATAGCCGGTAGCCGGCACGGAAGGTAAGCCCGCATCGAAGGCAAGCTGCCCCTCTTTTCGGGCGGCTTGCTTTTTCTATGCTTTGGGTGATAGAATATGGTTCATGCGATACCGGTGCTTATCCCCGCAGCCCCTCGCTATACGGGGAGCCCGGAGTTCTTTGGCTGCCTGCCTCAGGGGGCGGATCGGGAGAATTTGGATTGATCGAAATTAAAAATCTGCATTATCAATATGATGAAAAAATGGAGGCATTGCGCGGCGTCGATTTATTTGTGCCGGAAGGCCAGTTTCTGGCGATTGTAGGCCATAACGGTTCCGGTAAATCCACACTGGCAATGCATTTGAACGGGCTTTTGCTGCCTTCCTCCGGCGATGTGACGGTCAATGGCTTGAACAGCAAAAATCCGTCTGAGTTTTGGAGCTTGCGGCAACAGGTTGGCATGGTGTTTCAAAACCCGGACAATCAGCTTATCGCGACGTCTGTTGAAGAGGATACTGCTTTCGGACCGGAAAACCTGGGTATGGAGCCTTCCCTGATTCGCAGGCAGGTAGACGAAGCGCTGATGACTGTCGGAATGGAGGCATATAAGGATAAGGCTGTGCATTTGCTTTCCGGCGGACAGAAGCAAAGGGTTGCTATAGCCGGGATCATGGCGATGCGGCCAAAAGTGCTTGTGTTGGATGAACCGACAGCTATGCTGGATCCGAGAGGCCGCAATGAAGTGATGAACGCCGTGCACAAGCTTAACCGGGAAGAGCGTATTACGGTTATCTATATCACGCACATGATGGAGGAAGCGGTGACAGCACAGCGTGTCGTAGTTATGGAAGAAGGCACGATTGTGATGGATGGCGCGCCGGTGGAGATCTTCAATCAAGTGGAAGAACTCAAACGATTGCGCCTGGATGTGCCGCTGGCCGTGGAAATGGTCTATAGGCTCCGGAAGCACGGCTTTCTCCTGCCCGAATCCATACTGACCATCGAAGAATTGGCGGTGGAATTATGCCCATAGTGCTGGATCATGTATCTTTTACCTATCAGCCCGATACTCCTTTCGCGGCGCCAGCCTTACATGATGTGAGTATCAACATTAGAAGCGGTCAATTTGTAGGGCTTATCGGACATACCGGAAGCGGAAAATCAACCTTGATTCAGCATTGCAACGGCCTTTTATTCCCCCTGGCCGGGCAGGTGACGGTGGACGGTATGCCTGTACTGCCGAAGGGAAAGGATTTAAAAGAAATACGGCGCAAGGTCGGCCTGGTCTTCCAATACCCGGAGCAGCAGCTTTTTGAAGAAAACGTAGCGCTGGATGTAGCCTTCGGCCCCAAAACGCTGGGCCTGGAAGATGCGGAAATTCAGCGAAGAGTCCGCTGGGCGATGAAAATGGTGGATCTGGAGTTTGCTAAATTTAAAGACGCTTCCCCCTTTGAACTGTCCGGTGGAGAAAAACGCCGCGTTGCCATTGCCGGTGTTCTGGCTATGCAGCCTAAGTATCTGATCCTGGACGAACCCTGCGCCGGGTTAGATCCGGGAGGGCGGGAAGAGATCCTGGATCAGCTGAAGCGATTGAACGAAAAGGGATTGGCGATTGTATTAGTGAGTCATAGTATGGACGACGTAGCGCGTTTGGCTAAACGTCTGATTGTGATCCATGAAGGGGCCGTCGTATATGACGATCAGGTCAGGCAGGTATTCAGTAAAGCAAAAGAATTGGCGGATATGGGGCTGGATGTGCCGGCGGTGATGAAGCTGATGATGCTGTTGAAAGAAAAAGGGCTGGATGTGCGTCAGAGTGTGCTTTCCGCTGAGGAAGGGCAGGAAGAGATACTAAGGGTGCTGAACCATGCTTAAAGATATTACCATTGGTCAGTACTATCCCGGGCAATCGTTTCTGCACCTTCTGGATCCCCGGACCAAACTGATCTGTCTGTTTGCCTATATGGTAGGTCTGTTTATGGTCAAAGAACCGCCAGGTTTCGGCTTTCTGGCTGTATTTACCGCGCTGGTGATCGCCGTATCCGGCGTCCCCGTCAAGGTTCTGGGCAAAGGCTTGAAGCCCATGTGGCTTCTGCTGACCCTTACCATGGTCCTTAATTTTTTTATGGTGAGCGAAGGGGACATACTCTGGCAATGGCGGTTTTTGAAGATCACAGACGCCGGCGTGGCAAGAGGCGTCTTCATGGCGTTTCGCCTGGTGCTGCTGCTGAATGTGACCTCCTTACTCACCCTGACCACAACGCCTATCCTGCTGACGGACGGTCTGGAGAGAATTATGAAGCGCTGTTTCGTTCCCATGGCCCATGAATTGGCTATGATGATGACGATCGCGCTGCGCTTTATCCCCACTCTGATCGAAGAGACAGAGCGAATCATGAAAGCGCAGATGGCCCGGGGCGCGGATTTTGAAACCGGCAACCTGCTGACGAAAGCAAAAAGCCTGGTCCCTTTACTGATCCCTTTGTTTGTAAGCGCCTTTCGCCGGGCGGACGAACTGGCGATGGCCATGGAAGCCCGCTGCTATCGGGGCGGCGAAGGCCGGACCAGGCTCAGACAATTGCAGTATCAAGGCAGGGATTTTGGCGCGTTTATCGCAACGGCTTGCTATGTAGCTTGCATCACAGCCGGCAGGTTTTGGTTGAAGACATGGTGATCGAAAAGAAAGGTCAAAAGATAGTCCTTACCGTAGCTTATGACGGAACGGATTTCTTCGGATTTCAGAGCCAGGCGGGAACCGGGTTTCCTACGATTCAGGAGACTTTGGAGAATGCTGTTTTTCAGTTGACCGGTGAGCGCGTGACAGTGGAAGGTTCGGGCCGCACCGATACAGGGGTCCATGCATGGGGTCAGGTGGTACATTATTTTTCGGAAAGCACAATCCCCCCGGAACGGTGGAAACTGGCCCTTGCGCCCTATCTGCCCGATAGTATCGTCGTTCGGGAGAGCTGTACCGCCATGCCGGATTTTCATGCCAGGTTTTCGGCGAAAGAGAAAACCTATCTGTATCAGTTTTTTCGCAATCCGACGCCCAGCCCTTTCTACAGGCGTTATGCCTATCATGTGCCCTATAGTTTGGATTTGAAAGCCATGAAAGAAGCTGCCTCACTATTTGAAGGCAGCCATGATTTTCGGGCTTTTTGTGCTTCCGGCGCCAAAGTAAAGAACTACGTCAGGGAAATCTATTCCTGCACGATGGATGAGGAAGGGCCGTTGTTGAAGCTTATTGTTCGGGGAAACGGCTTTCTGTGGCATATGGTGCGCATTATCGCAGGAACGTTGCTGGAAGTCGGCGCCGGCAAACGGCGGCAGGAAGATATCCCGGTTCTGATCGGCTTAGGCGACCGGCGACTGACAGGCGTCACACTCCCTCCCAATGGATTGATCCTTCTGCAGGTCAGCTATGCGCGCAGCGGCAATCAGGGCGCTGCACGGCTATAGTCTTCCGCGTTGATCATGTAATACGCCTTGTCTCTGCCGGAGGACACGCCAAGGAGTAAGCCGCTTCCGATCAATTCGGAAGTCTGCTCGGCTATGGCGTAGCGATAAATCTCATCTCCCATCTGATACAGGATGGTGTCCTCGTCAACCAATACACAGTAGAAGTCCCTCTCGTCAGGAAAGAGGTCCGCTAATCGCCGGCTTTTATTATCTTGCATCAGATAAAGCGAGTCGGCGCCGCTTCTGGCCGGTCTGTATAGCAGAAGGTTTTGCTCCGGCAGATAGTCCAGGATACGGCTGTCTCTTTCGATGGTATTGACCCTTTCCATGGCCTTGCCGTCAGGGGAAAGATAAATCCGCGAGATATCGTCATTATCCACATAAATGAGCGCGTCATTTCCGCTCCAAGTCAGATTAATGGTAATAAAGCCCGTCGGCGTGGTATAAGGCCTGGCAAATTCGCTAACCTGGTGGATAAAGGCTTTTTGCTGTACGTCGATCAGCAGCAGGTCGACCTGCCGGTCTTCTTTCGGGTTTCTGACCGTCACAGCCAAAAGCCGGCCGTTGGGAGACAAACGGCATTCAAGAGGACGGTCCGGCAAAGTATAAATCGGCTCCATGGTACCTTCGGTTACGGATACGACGAGAAGAGACCTGTCCGAGGCATTGTAACCGAATAAGTGGCCGTAATCCAGCCACACCGGCTCTCTGTAGCTTTGGGGCAATGCCAGGTCGTAACGAAGCGAGGGCAGGGAGAATAACTGCCTGGCGCCCAGCCCGAAGCTCCAGGTGAGGCTACTGCCGGCTTGCAGCAGTATCCGGCTGTTGATGATTTGCGAACGAATGCCGGAATATCGCTCTTCGCTGAATTGGTAGATCATGGTCATCTCATTTGTTGCCAACTGGATGACGCCTACGTTCGATGCTTTGCCCGTACGAAATACACAGGAACCGAGTATGCTGTTTCCTCTATTGTCGATACCCGATTCGAGTATGAGATTGTAGTTGATTCCGGTCTGAAGCTGGGTCAGGTTTACCCGGAGCTGCTGCGGTGTTTGCCAGGAAAACGCCGCAATGACAGGCTGTTCTCTCAAACCAGCCAGGAGGGAGTCCTCGACAGATAGATGGTTGACTTCCTGCGTAAAGTGAATGAGGAAAGTTTTGGCGGTATCTGATAAAGCCAGGCCGTATCGGCATTCTTCATAGCTGATAGGACGGGGATATCCACTGGAATCCAACAGGAAAAATTCACCTTCCGTCTGAGGGCTAAGCTCCAGAGATAGAGAAACCTGTTCCTCCAACGGAAGGGAACGGCTGCCGGTCAGACCGGCGGCAACGGTCAATTGATAGGTTCCCGCTTCGATTTCGGGAGCATAGATTTGGATGATACGGTCATTGCCGGTGACGGAAGTATCCGGCTGTTCCGCGCTGAATACCACCTCGGACAGACCGATGATTTGGACGGCGCTGTTGATCTGCGCCGGATCGAGGCTGTCACTAAAGACAAGATCCAGCGAAAAGCCGTTGGCTACAGCCAGTATCGATCCTTCCTCCATAGGGTACCGGCTGCCGGATATCTCGCTGCCATGGAGGATCGGTCTCAGCTCTGCGCTTTCCAAACGAAGAGGCTGGCTCTCCGTTTCCACATTCGCGATGGGATCCTGTCTGGACAGGTTGCTGTCGCAGCCGCCAGCCGCGATAGAAATGCTAAGCAGGAAACAGAGAATAAAAGGAAAGCGGTATGCCGTTTTTATGAAATTGCGTATGTTAAGGAGAGTATCCAAATTTTGTATCTTTATCCTCCGCGTTGTTTTGACGGAAAGAAAACCCGTATGCTTATTGGGTTTTCAAGGGAAGAACAGCACAATCATACCATTTCCCTTTCAGATATGCAAATGGAAGTTCGCGTCACCTATTGCGTCTGCACTGCACAGAAAGCTGCCGCAAGGAATATCTCCCTCGCGGCAGCCTGTGTTATATGGATTGCGCGACCGGATTAAGCGTTGTCCGGTTTTGTAAGCGGGTCCTCAGCAATTTCAGCGGCAATTGCGCTTTCAGTGACAGGTTTGCTTTCACTGTCCGCCATATACGCCAGGATGCCCCGCAGGATGGCTTGGGCTTCCTTCTGAATCGTAGATTTCCGGGTCATACGTTCATAATCTGCGGGGTTGCTGATAAAGCCCAGCTCGAGCAATACAGCGGGGCATTCTTCCAGCCGGCACATGGCAAGGCTTTGCCAGCGCATACCGCCGTCGTGGTGGGTGGTTCCGTTAACCAGGGCGTCCCGGAGATACCCGGCCAGACTGGCCGATTGCGGATGGGTATAGAGCGCCAGTGCGCCGAAAAAGGTACGGATATCCCTGTCGGCGCCCAAGGAATTTCGGTGTAGCGATATAGCCAAATCCGGTTTCCACGAACGAATCCGGTTCGCTCTTGGTTCGAGATCCAGATAGCTGTCGTCCCTGCGTATCATCATCACTTCCGCGCCGGCTTCCCGCAGCACCGATTCCAGAACCAGCGCCAGATCGAGATTGACGTCCTTCTCCAGTTTGCCCCTGCTGCCGGCGGGACCGGTAGCGCCGTTATCTCTGCCGCCGTGTCCGGCATCCAAGGCGATGACCATGCCGCTCAGCGGAGGTTTCTGTAGCCCGGAAGCGGACAGGGTAAGCGGGTTATTGAAGAGGAAAGAAAGGATGTTGGTCGTCTCGTCATAGCGAATGTGATAGCCGTACAGCCGCCCGTACGTTTTAAGCTGCAGCGTGTATACGGCGTGCATTCCCTCCTGGCCGAAGGCAATTTCATCCTTAAACAGGGGATCCACCCCCTCGCGAAGCAGCGGCTGCCCTATGGTGTTATGGAGCGTCAACCGCAGTTCTTCGGCAGTGACGTCAACATAGTAGGAAGTGAAATACGGAAGCCGGAAAGCTATCTCCACACCGGCTTCCCCCGGAATGATCACGGCCGACCCGGTCTGGCTTATAGGCAGATTTCCCTCCGCCAGAATCTCCACATTTGGCTTATAGGTCCAGTTACCGGAATCCATCAGGTAGTAGCCGTTCAGTTCCGCCGTCACGTAGCCTTTGACGCCTTTCTTAAGCGGCTGCATGCGTTCGGCGTTACTCGAAGCTTCTGCCCGGACGACAGTTTCGTCTTCTTTCGTTACATATACCAGTGGCTTTGGCAGAACCACCGGTTTTGGCGGCTCGACCGTTCCGCCGCCGCCACCGCCGCCGCCTGCCGGGGGCTGGCTCCGGATAAGACTGTAGGCAAGTTCTTCGTCCTGATACGTGAAGAGGAATTCATTGTTGCCGACCTCCAGAGAAGCATAAACGCAGAAATACCCGCTTACCGTGCGATCGACAAGGCTACCGTTCACATACAGTGGATACCGGGGATCTGCGGAGCCGATAATATAGGAATTCGCAGAAGATAGGGTGCTCCCGGAAGCGGGATAAGCGATTTTCAAATCCTGAGCAAGTTCTGTATCCAGAAACAGTTCTTTGAGTTGATCTCGCAAACCGAGGGCGTTCTCAGCGATTTTGCTGTACCCGTAAAACACACTGCCGTCGATTGCGCCCAAAGCCCGGTTCAGCGTGATCTGGCTGCCGATCTCCGTAGGCTTAAGCCAAAGACCGTCTGTGCCGACCCGATAAGCCGCGTGCCCGATATAGAGCCGGACATTGGCGCCAAGCGTGACGTTTCTCCACCACCTGACCAGGACGTCATAGTCGCTCCCCTTCGTGCCGATTGCCCAATAAATCTGCGGAATGATGTAGTCGACGATTTCTTCGGTCACCCAAAGGCGGCTGTCGGCAAAAATTCGATTGTGGCTTTCGAAGCCGTTCGTATCAGAACCCAGGGGAGTACTCTGCTTGTTTTGCCAGATTCCGCTGGGAGATATGCCGAATTCCACACCGGGCCGGATTTCCTTGATGGCGTCCCTGACCATGCGCATCAAGGTCGTCGTATTCTGCCGGCGCCAGTCTTCGAGAGAGAGACCGGCTGGTTGACCGTATTTTTCATAAGTAGCGCTGTCGTCGTAGGACATATCGCTGGGATAAAAATAATCGTCAAAATGGATGCCGTCGATATTATAGTTTTCAACAATTTCCCGCACACCGTTCACAACGAGTTTCATCGCTTCCGGTTCTCCCGGGTTAAGATACAGTTTGCCGTCTCCGCAGGCCAGAGTCAAATCCTGCCGGTCTTTTACCGGCGAACCTTCCGGCAGAAATGCGTGCGTGTTTTGCGGACTGGCGCCGGTTCCCATGGTCAGACGGTAAGGATTGATCCAGGCATGAACACGGATACCCCTTTGTTCCGCTTCCTCCAGCAGGAAAGCCAAAGGGTCATAATCCGGGTCCTGGCCGGCTGTCCCTGTCAGGTATTCGGACCAGGGAAACAGCGAGGATGGATACAGGGCGTCGCCGTGGGGCCGGACTTGAAAGAATATTGTATTGAGTCCGGCGCTCTTTGCCATATTTAAAATATCAATCAATTCCTGCTTTTGCCGCTCCTTGTCGTTCCGGACCCTGGGAAAATCGATGCTGTATACTGTCGCGATCCAAACGCCGCGCATCTCTTCTTCATCGATAAGGTGGGGTATCTCGGAATCGGCTTCCGTTATCTCTGACGAGTCATTCTCCGGACTGAGGGCAATCAGGCCTTGCTCGCCGGACAAAAGCGGCGGCAGCGACGGAAGACCGGCGCGTAACTGCTCCACGAAGGGCAGCCGGTTGATCCCCATAGTGAATCCGCTATATAGATCCGGGATATACTGCCGGGTAAGGCCCAGACCGGCAAAGACGGTGACAAGCGCTACAAGACAATAGAGCATGGCAATCGATAGGCTTCTTCGAGTTCTAGTCATATTTTACTCCCTGCATAAATAGAATGAGGCTGGATGAGCCAGCGGTTGAACGAATCTTTGTTCAGCACAGGATTCAGATCCATGCTGAACCGTATATATCTTACCATATTGCGCCTGGGAAGTCCTTTGAGAAATGTAGATTTTTTGTAAACAATTTCAACATGTTCCTTATGCTGAATAAGCACTGTTTGTCTGAAGACCTTTCGTTTTGCATTTGTGTCTGAGTTGTGTTTTGGACAGATTCAGAATATAATGAAAGTATTGTATCTATTGTTTTTAATGTGGATGATCAAAACAGGAAGGAAGATTTTCATGAACCTTGCCAAACTGACTTCAGCCGGCCAAGTGACGGTTCCCGTCGAAATACGCCGCATACTGAAACTCAAAACAGGTGATAAAATACTGTTCATCCAGAACGAGGCAGGTACTGTGACGATAGAGAACGCTTCAGTAAGCGCAATCCGAAAAGCACAGGCGGCGTTTGGTGGAGTTGCAGAGGAATTGGGCAATCCCTCAGAGGAAGAAATCCAGTCTTGGGTCAATGAGATCCGTTACGGGAAGGATGAGCAAGATTGAAAATTCTCATCGACACAAACATCCTGATCTCTGCGATGCTCTATCCGGGCTCAATACCAGCGAAAGCAATGCGTCATGCGGCAGACAACTATGATCTTGTTTTATGCGATCATAACATCGCAGAGTTCCGGAGGGTAGCGAGGGATAAATTCTCAAGGATACAACCCGATATTGACCAGTTCCTTACGGAACTATCCTACGAACTGATTTTCACGCCGGAGACTCCTCTAAAAAACATGTCCGACCGAAAGGACGAGCCGATTCTCAATGCCGCAATTATTGCTGAGGTAGACGTTATCATCAGTGGTGACAAGCATTTTCTTTCGCTCGATATGGAGCGTCCTATAGTTCTGACAGCCGCATCGTATCTGGATACTGAGATGGCTGGAGGTTGACATTACCCTTGACATGGACGAGCCCTTACCGGCAGATTCCGACAGTAGGAAAAACCTTGGCTATAGCTGCCATCTCAAAATGTATTACGAACTGGAACTGGATCGCTTTTTCAACAACAAGACGCGCCATCAGGGCTTCCAATACAACACCAATTCCATCATGACACTGCTCATCATATCCAGGATACTTTCCCCTGGCTCCAAGAGAAAAGCCTACGCAGAAAAAGGTCGCTACTTCGAGCGCTTTGATTTTGAAGAACACGATGTCTACCGCGCCCTATCCCACTTCGCCTGACGGATTAAATGTCGGAATAAAATTAATGGAGGAATAGCCAATGCTGATACGATGGGCGAATGAAAATGACATGCCTGCGTGGTACGCGCTGGCAACGGAAGTGTCATCATTGTTTCAACACACTGCGGATATGGGCGTGGAACTAAAGTCCAGCAATAGCGGCAAAGGGTCTGCAAGCAGATATGAAATGCTGACCGCTGTGGATTACATGAGCGGGAGCAACATTGGCTTTATCTTGTTTTCACGAGAAAAGAACAGTATTACATGGTTTGCTGTTTCTGAGAAGTATCGAAGTAAGGGTGCAGGCCGTCGTTTGTTAAAAACTGTCCTGCGTCAGCTT
>WRMS01000049.1 GCA_009777025.1 Clostridiales bacterium
ACTGGAAAACGAAGCCCATCACGAAACCTACCAATGTGACGATTGCGGTAAATAAAAACTTCACCGTCAGCTTCTACGCCTTGGATGGCACGACCTTTGTCTGCTCGCAAGTCGTGCAAGGCGGAAGATACATCAATGGCGGCGACACGGCCCTCTACAATTCCTGGAGCAGTGCGGACGCCCTATACCTGAACTATCAACTGACAGACAATTTAAGGGTAAAAGCCGATTGGCTCAAGGATTTGGACACAGGCAACGAGTTCAACTGGAAAGAGACGACCATAAACTCCAACCTGAATGTGACCATCGCGCTGGAGGATCAGTATAATCTGCCTCCGTCCCCCGTCACCCCGGGCGAGTTTGTGGTCGAAATGCCAACCCTGATCAGCCTGGGCTTTGAATGGTATATCGACGGGGATGACAACGGCAACGCCACAGTAGATGTGACCTATCGCGAAGTGGGAACCACAGAGTGGAAAGAAGCTCTGCCCATGCTCCGGATCAATCGCAACTGGTCGGACTATCGCTTTGGCGTCGGCGGAATCGCCTTTACGTACATAACACCGAACCTGTTTGCCGGCAGCATCATGGACCTGAAGGAAGATACCGAGTATGAGTGCATGTTCGTTATGTCCGACCCGGATGGCGTACTTGGCGCTACTACGGAGACGGTGACCGTCCGTACCCGCCCGGAGCCGAAACCCGCAGAGGGCGGAAGGGTATTGCACGTGTATCCGCCGGACTGGGTAGGCGAGAAAGAGATTGGGGACGGAATCAGGGCCTACAGAAACCTGATGGATGCGTACTATAGCGGTTATGCCTCCTCGGATTGGTCCAACTTCATGAGGCCCTGGGTAAAGCCTGGGGATACGATTCTCTTCCACGCCGGCGTGTATCAGGAAAACTCCTCCTACTACGGTTCGGACTTACAGGGCCGGGGCATGGGCGCCCCCTTTGACGGCACCTACTACTTGTACGGCAGCGGCACGCCGGAAAGGCCCATTGTCTTCAAAGCGGCAGGCGACGGCGAGGTCATTTTCGACGGAGACGGAAACCATACGCTGTTCAATATGATGGGAGCGGATTATCACTATTTCGAAAACTTGACCTTCCGCAATACCAACGTCGTTTTCCTTGGCGGCCAGAAAAACATTGCCGGTTCCAGCGGCTTGACTGTTAAAAATTGTAAATTCGAGGATGTAGGCATGGGCGTACATACCGATTGGTCAGGCTCAAAGGGCTACTATATCGCCGATAATGAGTTCGTCGGACGGGAATTGTTCAACGGGCTGATGGGTTGGACCCAGGGGCAGCCCTGGGGCGGCCTGACCGGGCATCCGGCGCCCTTTATCTCCTACGCCGCCGTCAGGGTGTACGGCGAAGGCCATGTGGTATGCTTCAACAAGATCTCCCATTTCCACGACGGGATTAACATTTGCACCTACGGCCTGCCGGATGGCTATGAAGAAGACGGAAGCGGCGAGATCGATCAAGACAAGAAGTGCGTCGCCATCGATTTCTACAACAATGACATCAGCCTTTGCGCCGACAACTTCATCGAGTCCGACGGGAGCATGTACAATGTCCGGATCCAGCGGAACCTCTGCATGAATACCGGCGCCGCCGCGATCAGTATGCAAACGGTATATGGCGGGCCAGTCTATTGGATCCGCAATCTCGTCTATCACGTCCCCAGCGCAGGTTCCATCAAGTGGGACTGCCACCCCTCAGGCGGCTTAGCCTACAACAACACCTTGTTGGCTGAGGCGAATATACTGGTTTCGTCGAATATGCATTGGCGGAACAACATCATCATCGCGGAGAACCCCACCGGGCGCGTCTTTAATCAAACCCAGCGCACCAACTATTCCAGCTCGGACTACAATGGCTTCGGCCTTGCCACCGGCGTCCAGGCGAACCCCTTTGGCTTCCATTCCCCCGATTTCACGAACTACGACGACGCCCTTGGCACAATCCCGCGCATCACGCGCAACTTTGGTTCGCTGGAAGCCTATAAGAAAGGTACCGGCCTTGATATGCACAGCATTCTGGTTGACCATAGCATATTTGTGAACTCCTGGGTGCCTTCCCGTACGGAACTGACCAGGGTCTACACTCTCGAAGGGGACGGCTTGGACTTCACGCTCAAACCCGATTCGATCGCTATCGACGCCGGCGTGTTCCTTCCGAATGTGACAGAGGGCTATACCGGCGACGCCCCTGACCTGGGCGCTTATGAATATGGCAAGCCCCTGCCTCATTACGGTCCGCGGACGAGTGTCCAGCCCTAATAGTCTCTAGCCCATAGAAAACGCAAGAACGAATTAGCAACAAATTCCTGGATTTTGGTCCAGGAATTTGTTGTGATTTCTTTCTTTTACGTGTTTTGCTATTCATCTTATCAAAACTAGACTATGCTCACTTTTTCTATGTTTGCCATAAACAAAAAGGCAAAATACAGCATGCTTGTGATACAATAGATTTACGTAGCGTGTCTGCATGGACACAGCGTAGATTGGCAGAGATTCGATGAAAAGAGGTTGTGAAGGGTGAAGTTTGTGATTGTGATCGGCGACGGCATGGCGGATAATCCCGTACCTGAGCTGGGAGGGAAGACGCCTTTGGAATGCGCCTGGATCCCGGTGATGGACGCGCTGGCGCGGGGAGGCGAGCTTGGCAGCGCCAGAACCATTCCGGAGGGCGTTGCGCCGGGCAGCGACACCGCTATCCTCAGTATCTTTGGCTATGATCCCCGCTTGTTTTATGCCGGGCGCTCCCCCTTCGAAGCCGCCGGTTCAGGCGTTGTGCTGGAGGAGGGGGATATATCCTATCGCTGCAATATGATTGCCTTGGAAGAGGGGGATATGCCCTTCGCGAATAAACGGATTCTGTCGCATAGCGGCGGTTCCATCGACGGAGAAAGCGCGATCGCCTTGCTGGGCAGCTTGCTTGCGGACGGGCAGTTTCGGGAATGCGCGGAAAAGAACCGCTTCGTATTCCATCCCAATCCCTCCTTCCGGCATATCGCGATACAGAAAAAAGGCGTCATCGAAGGACTGGTCACGATACCGCCCCATGATCATCTGGGGGAAGTCATCGGCGGACTGCTTCCCTCCGGCAGTCTTACCGCGGCAGTATTGCGGGAAATGTCGGAGGTTGCCCATCAGATACTGGTACATCACCCGATCAACGAAAAGAGAAGGGCGGAAGGAAAGCTCCCGGCCAACGGCATCTGGTTTTGGGCGGAAGGCCTGGCCCTTAGCTTGCCGAGCTTTCAGGAGAAGTATCAGAAAGAAGGCTTTGTGCTGAGCGCGGTGCCTCTGATCTGGGGGATCGGCGCATTGGCGGGGCTTCGCTATACGACGGTACCGGGCGCCACGGGAGAACTGGATACGGATTTTGAGGGAAAAACAAAGGGGATACTCGAAGGCCTGGCGCAGGGTGCGGATTTCGCAGTGCTGCATGTCGAAGCGCCCGACGAGTGTACCCACAACGGAGATACAGCGGGGAAGATACAGGCTATAGAATGGCTGGATAGACGCAGTATAGCCCTTCTTATCGAAGGTTTACGAAAGCAGGGAGAAGACTTTCGATTGCTCATTCTCAGCGATCACAAGACGCTGACGTCTAGCCGCGGCCATGACGGCGATCCTGTGCCGTATATTCTGTATGACAGCAGGAAAGCTTCCGGAAGCGGCCTGGATTATACGGAAGCAAACGCAAAGAAAGGCCCTTTCCTGGAAGAAGGGCACCGATTGATCGAACGTTTATTCGAAGCCTGATTGGTTCCGCAGGGGGTTGAATCCTTTGCTGAACAAAGATTCGTTCAACCTATATCCACATACTGCGGCTTGCGATTTTGGTAATAACATAAGCGGGTGAAGCCAGCCTCCCGGGCGATCTCCATACCTTCCGGGATGCCCGCGCCTACCCGCTGGGGGCTGTGGGCGTCAGAACCCAGGGTAATTCGCTCTCCGCCCAGCTCTTTAAAACGCCTGGCCCAGCGGGCGTCCGGCATAGTAAAGGGCGGATCCGCCAGAAGGCCGGACGTGTTGATCTCCATGGCCAGGCCATTTTCCGCCAGGGCCTTGACGATCGACTCAAGATGATCATCCCATTTGCCGAAGGGATAGTCCGAATGATAGCGCAGGATGTAGCGGAAAGGCAGGGTCAAATGGGCGGCGCTGTCGAAGCGGCCCCAATGCACCATGGAAAGCAAGTTGACGAAATAGCTTTCCACGGCGACTTCCAACGAGTAGGTTTCGCTGTCCGGCCTATAGAAGTAAAAATCCGGAATACCGGGCGCATTATGCATAGCGCCCAGGACAAAGTCAAAGTCGTAACTCGATAAGATTTCTTCCGCTTTCGCTTTGTTTTCCAAGGGCTGGCCAAGCTCGACGCCGACGAGGAGGTTCTGCTTATGCAGCAAGGTCTCTCTCGCGGCAAGGGTATCGCGTACAGACAGGCGCAAGCCCTCATCCAAATCGGAGAAATCCTTTAAATCCTGATAGATGTCATAGTGGTCGGTAATGGCGAAAACACCGACGCCTTTTTCCATCGCCGCTTCGCACATTTTCGATACCATAAAGTCGGCGTCATGGGAGTATTCGCTGTGGCAGTGTATATCCAGGGGCAGGCGATCAGTCATAGGGAAAGCTCCTTTGTGTTGAAGTGTGATCAAGCTTGTATCATTATAGCATCAATGCATCGGCCCCGGTATCCATAAAGAAAGGGATGGCACGATATTTTTTAGTGCCTATTCTAGCGGGAATTAAAAAAAGGGCTTGCGGACCAAGACGGGATATGCTATTGTATATCTGACAATAATTTAACACGGTAAAGCAGTAACGCGATAAAGTAATACAGCAATAAAGCGATCAAGTTATCAAGTAATCAAGTAATCATGTATTCAAGAATCAAAATGAATAGAATTGAGGCGCCCTGCTATGAAAGACTATTTCACTACGCCGAAAGGAACAAGAGATATTCTTTTGGAAGAATGCGAAACGCAGAACTGGGTAGAAGGGAAACTAACGGAAGGCTTTGCGAAGTACGGCTATACGCCGGTCATCACGCCCGGCGTCGAATACCTGGATGTATTTGCGGACGCGCCAGGGAACACTGGGAGCGAACATATGTTCAAGCTGGTGAATAACGAAGGCAGGATCCTGGTACTGCGACCCGATTCCACAGCGCCTATTGCCAGATTGGTCAGCTCCAGGCTGAAAAACAGCAGAAAGCCCTTACGTTTATATTATAATCAGCGTGTCTATAGACAGAAAGATCTGTACAGCGGACAGCGTATGGAAACCTCACAGATGGGCGTAGAACTGATCGGCGCGGGCAAAATGCGCGCGGATCTGGAGATGCTTCAGCTTGCTATGGAAAGCTTGACCCTTTGCGGATTGACAGACTACCGGATCGAATTAGGCCACAGCGGCTTATGTGAGCTGCTTATCTCGCGGCTGGCCGTAGACGATGGTGGCAAAGAGAAGCTTCGGCAATGGATTCGGACGAAGAATTACCCGGCGTTGAACGATTTTCTGGATTTACTGGGACAAGGGGAGGAGACTGTCGGGATTAAAGCGCTGCCGGGCCTTTTCGGCGGTATAGAGGTGATTGATAAAGCGACGGAAATATGGCAAGACAGAGAAGTTCGCGAGATATTGGCTTATTTGCAGTCTTTATATGACGTTCTGCAGCAGATAGGATTAAAAGAGAAACTGATGCTGGATTTGGGTTTTGTGAATGAGAACGATTACTATACCGGCATTATTTTTCAGGCCTATATCCCGCGTTTTGGAGAAGCGGTACTGCTGGGTGGGAGATATGACCGTTTACTGGAACGGTTCGGGGAAAAACTGCCCGCGATCGGTTTTGGCGTCGATGTGGACCTGCTTACCAAAAGTCGTATAGACGAAGGCAAACAGACAGCGGTGAAAACGCCGGAAGTATTGGTATGGGGAGAAAAAGGCTATGAGGTTTTGAGCCTGCAATATGCAAAAACACTGCGGCAAACGCCGGATCTTTCCGTGGAAAACGGCTTATTTGATAGCTTGGAGCAGTGTAAAGACTATGCGGCGGCGAAAGGCATCCGGCATATTCATGTAGTCGGCCAGACGATTGAGATTTTGTAATTCATGAAAATGGGGAGTCGAAGATGCAAGCATTACGAATCGCGGTAGCAAAAGGCAGGTTGGAAGAAGAGATTCTGGCCATGATGGACAAAACAGGGATGGACTGTTCCGCGGCTGTAAATAAAGGCAGGAAGCTGATCGTTCCTGTCGATGGAGGACGGTTCGAGTTGATACTGGCGAAATCCGCCGATATCATTACCTATGTGGAGCACGGGGCCTGCGATATGGGCGTCGTGGGCAAGGATATCATCATGGAATCGGCGCGTAGCTTGTATGAGGTGATGGATCTGGGCCTGGGAAGATGCAGGATGATGCTCGCCGCGAATAAGGATCAGGATTTCTATCAGGGCTTCGGGGTTAAAACGGTGGCGACGAAATATCCGAATGTCGCCAGAGCTTTTTTTGAAGCCAAAGCAATGGACGTCAATATAGTCAAAATTGAAGGATCGGTTGAGCTCGCGCCTTTACTGGGGCTTGCCGATGGGATTGTGGATATTGTGCAGACAGGAAGTACGCTGAAAGCAAACGGTCTGGAGGAAAAAGAGTGGATCGCCCATATATCCGCCCGGTTGGTGGTGAATATAGCCCGTATGAAAATGCGTAAAGAGGAGATCGATTCCTTTATCAACCGACTGCGTACAGTATCCGATAACGCAGGAGGGAATACATGATGCAGACGATCCGGGCGAACGGAAAAGACGAATTCCGCTTCATTGAACGGCTAAGAGACCGAAACCGTGAAGCAAACGACAAAATCCAGGCGAGTGTGGAGGCGATCCTCCGCGACGTACGATTGAACGGGGATGCAGCCTGCAACAAGTATACGCTGAGCTTTGACGCGGTGCTTCCGGATTCGCTGGAAGTGCCGGGGGAGATTCTGCAAAACGCGGCGGAAGCGCTGGATGAAAAGCTGCTTGACGCCATGCGAAGGGCAGCGGCCAATATACGGGATTTTCACGAGCGCCAGCGGCCTGCGACGTTCGAAATACGAAAGGACAAGGGCATCATCCTGGGAAGAAAATGCCGGGGGCTGCACCGGGTGGGTCTATATGTACCGGGAGGCAGCGCAGCCTACCCTTCCACGGTGCTGATGAATGTGATTCCGGCAAAGATTGCCGGCGTCAAAGAAATGATCATGGTCACGCCGCCGCAGAAGGACGGGGGTACGGACCCCGCCGTGCTGGCTGCGGCAAAGCTGGCAGGAGTGGACCGGGTGTTTCTGATTGGCGGCGCCCAGGCGGTGGCGGCGTTGGCTTATGGGACGGAAACCATTCCCAAAGTAGACAAAATCGTCGGACCGGGAAACAAGTATGTGACGATAGCAAAGAGACTGCTATATGGCGAAGTGGATATCGACATGATCGCCGGCCCCAGTGAAATTCTGGTAGTGGCAGATGAAACGGCGAATCCGGCTTTTGTGGCGGCCGACCTGTTGTCCCAGGCGGAACACGACGTTATGGCGTCTCCGATTTTGGTGACGCATATACCGGAATTGGCGGAAAGCGTTAGGAAAGAGATAGGGCGGCAGACAGAAACCTTGTCGCGAAAAGAGGTGATCCGGCAAGCCCTGGAGAATTACGGCGCCATCCTGATCACCGGAGATATGGAAGAGAGTATCCGCATAGCCAATTTGCTTGCGCCGGAGCATGTAGAGCTCATGTCGGACAGGGCGATGGAGTATATCGATCGCTTGGATAACGCCGGTTCGCTCTTTCTGGGGCATTATTCCCCGGAGCCGCTGGGGGATTATTTCGCGGGACCCAATCATGTTCTGCCCACCGGGTTTACCGCGCGGTTTTTCTCCCCCTTGTCGGTGGAGAGCTTTTTGAAGTATTATAGTTATACCTATTATCCAAGGGAAGAATTGATGCGCGCCGCGCCATATATATGCCGGCTGGCGGAACACGAAGGCTTCGACGCCCATGCGGAGGCTGTGGCGATCAGGGGAAGGAGAAATAATGACTTACCAATTGAATGAAAAAATAAAGGGGCTAAAGCCCTATGAAGTGCCCAAAGGCAGATTTACCGTGCGGATGGATGCGAACGAGTCCTTTTTACCGGTTCCGCAGGCAATCAAAAAAGACATCATTTCCATGACAAGAAAGGTTGCGTTCAACCGTTATCCGGAAACGACTGCACAGAAATGCCGCAAGGCTTTCGGCGGGTATTACGGGATTGATCCGGATTTGGTGACAGCCGGCAACGGCTCGGATGAACTGATTACCCTAATTCTGAACGGATTTTTTTCACGGGGGGACAAGCTGCTGCTCACCGAACCGGATTTCTCCATGTATGCGTTTAACGCGCACATAGCGGAACTGCAGACGGTGGTGTATCAGAAGGGGGAGGACTATCGCGCCGATCCGGCGGAAATCATTGAGTTAGCCCGCAAAGAAGACTGCCGGGGGATCATTTTCTCCAATCCATGCAATCCCACGTCCCAGGGGATCCGGAAAGGGCCCCTCCGCACGATCATCCGGGAATTGCCGGAGGTTTTGGTTATCGTCGACGAGGCATATATGGATTTCTGGAACCAGAGCCTGATCAACGAAGCGGCGGAGTATGATAACCTGATCCTTTTGCGGACGGCGTCAAAGGCCCTGGGCGGGGCTTCCATCCGTCTGGGTTTCGCGGTAGGCTGTAAAAAGCTTACCAAGGTGCTGCAAGCTCTAAAATCTCCGTATAATGTAAGCAGCACGACGCAGGCTGCCGGAGAAGCCATCTTCAAACATCCCGATCTGCTTAAGGAGGGATTGATGGATATTCTGGCGGGGCGCGGCTTTCTGGCCGGGGCTTTGGCTAAGTTGGAGGCGGATTGGAAAGCTACGCCTTATGCCTTTCATTTGATTCCGGAGCCCAAAACCAACTTTGTCGTCCTATGCTTCGCCGATAAGGCAAAGCACAAGGAAATCTATGAAGCCCTGAAGAAAAAGAAGATTCTGATCCGCTGCTTTCCTGATTTTCTGCGGGTCACAGTGGGAAGCACGGAGGAAAACCAGGTGTTTTTGTCCGAATTCACAGCGATCAAAAACGGAGGCGAGGAAGGCAATGGCGAACAGAGCGGATAAGCCGGCGCGAAAAAGCGCATACAAGAGGACAACGAAGGAAACAGACATTCGTTTGGAACTCAACCTCGACGGAGAAGGGATTTCCGATATCCACAGCGGCATCGGCTTCTTTGACCATATGCTGACCGCGCTGGCGGTTCACGGATCCTTGGATATGGCATTCCATGTCAAGGGGGATTTGGAAGTCGACGGGCACCATACGGTGGAGGACTGCGGGATTGTGTTCGGCAGCGCCTTGAGAGAGGCGCTGGGGGACAGGGCGGGCATCGCTCGCTATGGCGGCGTCCTTCTGCCGATGGACGACGCGCTGGCGCAGGTTGCCCTGGACGCCGGCGGAAGGCCGTTTCTCAAATTCAACGCCGCCTTCGCCAATCCCTCCGTCGGCAGCTTCGACCTTTCCCTGACAAAGGAATTCTTTTACGCACTGGTTTACTCCGCGGGGATTACCTTGCATATCCGGCTTTTAGAAGCCGAAAACGACCATCACGCTTGCGAAGCGATATTTAAAGCTTTCGCCCACGCTTTGAAACAAGCCGTAGCGTATGACGGACGGGATGCGGCGCTGTCGTCAAAAGGAACGTTGGTATGATTCTGCTGCCGGCGATCGATATACAGAAGGGGCGCTGTGTGCGCCTGATCAAAGGGGATTTTTCCACCTCTCACGAAGTGGCGGCGGATCCCTATGCTACAGCCGCCGCTTTTCAAGCCGCAGGCGCGTCTTGGGTGCATATGGTGGACCTGGACGGCGCCTTATCCGGCCGCAGGGAGAACAGCGATGTTTTCCTCAGAGTGGCGCGAGAGAACGGTCTGCGGGTTGAAGTCGGAGGAGGCGTCCGTGACTGGGAGACGATCGAGTATTACCTGAGCCATGGCATTGAGCGGGTCATTCTTGGCACGGCCGCCATTCGTCAGCCGGCGCTTGTGCGACAGGCTGCCGCCCGTTACGCTGAACGGATCGCTGTCGGCATCGACGCGAAAGACGGCAGGGTGATGTTGGAGGGCTGGTCGACGGAAGCGGATCAGGATTATCTGACTGCGGCAAAACGGATGGAGGATCTAGGCGTAGGCGCCATTATTTTTACCGATATTGCGCGGGATGGCACGCTGTCCGGACCGAACCTGGAACCTTTGAAAGCGCTGAAAGAGCAGATTTCCTGCCCGATCATCGCCAGCGGGGGGGTCAAAAACCTTGCGGATATCCGCGCGCTGCTCGATCTGGATATCTATGGCGCAATCTGCGGCAAGGCGATTTACAGCGGAGATCTGGATCTGGCGGAAGCGATATCCTTATCCGGGGGCTAAGCTGCATGCAATCTGTATCCCGGCGCTTATTCCATTCCAGAAAAAACTAAAAGTTGAATTATTCTACATCTTAGGAGGAGAGGCGGCTTGTTTGACGAATACTTCCTAAAGAGCGATCTAATTCCTGCGATTATTGTCGAGGATTCTACCGGAGAAGTTCTCATGCTGGCTTACATGAATAGAGAAAGCCTGCAAAAGACCATAGAAAGCGGCTATACTTGGTTTTATAGCCGTTCCCGCATGAAGCTATGGAATAAAGGCGAGAGTTCAGGTCATGTGCAAAAAGTCCTTTCGATTGACGGCGACTGCGATCAAGACACGCTGTTGATTCGGGTCGTGCAGACCGGGCCTGCCTGCCATACCGGCAGCCATAGCTGTTTCTTTGAACGAATCTTCCCTTAACAGGAGATTACTATAGACAAGCCTAGCGCGATTCGGAAATAAGGAGTATCTGATGAGTACGGTATTTGATGATCTTTATGAAGTCGTCCTGGATCGGAAAACAAAGCATGTGAAAGATTCCTATACCTGCTATTTGTTTGAGCAGGGCCTGGACAAGATACTAAAGAAATGCGGGGAAGAAACGGCAGAAATGATGATCGCCGCTAAAAACGGCGACAGAGACGAGCTGATTGCCGAGATAGGCGACTTGCTCTATCATATCTGGGTTTTAATGGCTGAGACAGATATCCGGCCTGAAGCGCTGTATGACTTATTGGAAAGCCGAAGGCGGAAGATCGGGAACCTGAAACCCCGAACGGTTTCCGTAAAGGAATCCTGAAGGCGTTTGATCCCTTGTGTTATCACCCGAAAGGCGGCTGCACTTTGCTGACGATTCGAAATCTCACGCTTCAGGAAATGGTTTTCCTCATGGAGGTAGCTTTTAAAGAAGGCTGGAATCCAGGTCTATACGATGGGGCGGCCTTTTTTCAGACTGACCCGGACGGCTTTTTTATCGCGGAGCGAGAAGGCGGGTTGATCGGGGGGATATCCGTCGTCAAGTATGGCGAGGAGAGAGCTTTTCTCGGGAATCATTTTGTGCTGCCGCCGTTCCGGGGAAAGGGTTACGGCAAAGAACTCTGGGAGTATGCCCTCGCCCAGGCGGGAAACAGGATCATTGGCGTCAATGGCTTAACGGAAGGGAAGCAGTTCTACGAATCCTATGGCTTTCGGAGCATTGGCAATATTATCCGGTATCAGGGCAGCATCTTTCCCAAGGGAAGGCTAAGCGACGATATTTATTCTTCTCAGGATATAGATTTTTATAAGCTGCTGGCTTTTGACGCCGGATTCTTCGGCATTGCCAGGGAGCGCTTTCTCAGGGCGTGGCTGGAGACGCCGGCATTGGAGAGCTTATGTGTACTCAAAGGGGGAGAAATCAAAGGATGGGGCTGTATGCGCCGTTGCCGGAATGGCTGGCGGCTGGGGCCTGTGTTTGCCAGCGAGTATGCGATAGCGGAAGAACTATTGCGGCATTTCGCGATAAAAACGATCGCGGAAGAGGTGAGTATGGACGTCCCGGAATCGAATGTACAAGCAATCAGACTGGCTTTTTCCATGGGGATGACGCCCGTGGACGCCAGATTAAGGGCATATAAGGGGGAGCAAATACGTGAACCGTTGGAACAGATTTTTGGGTTTACTACCCTGGATATCGGATAGGAAGGGAGCGACGATCCATGGAAGGTGAATCGACGATATATGATGTAGCCATAATCGGGGGAGGCGCTTCCGGTATGATGGCGGCCATCGGCGCGGCTTCGCGCTTAGGACCGGACGGTAAGGTTGTTGTTTTGGAAGCGGGGCAGCGGGTTGGCAGAAAACTTCTGGCTACAGGCAACGGCCGGTGTAATTTCAGCAATAGGCATATTGACGCGAAAGCATACAACCGCCCGGACTTTGTAAGCCGGGTGTTTCGCGCCTGTACGCCGGAAGATATCGTGGATCGCTTTGAAAAGTCCGGATTGATCGTGGAGGAGGAAAACGGGCGTTTGTATCCCCTATCCGGTACGGCTTCCTCCATGCTGGATATCCTGCGGCTGCTGATGGAAGAAAAAGGCGTAGCGGTGTGGAATGAGTTTTCTGTCTCAAGTATGGAGTATGATAATGGCTTTCATCTGTCGGCGCCGGGATGTTCCGCGCAAGCCCGCGCTGTGATCCTCGCCTGCGGCGGGAAGGCGGCGCCGCAACTGGGCAGCGATGGAAGCGGCTTTAAACTGGCGGAAAGCCTGGGCCACCGCGTCACGGATCTGGCCCCGGGCCTCGCGGGACTCAAATGCCCCTCCGGCAAGCAGAGGGACTTGGGTTTACCGGCATTGAACGGCCTGCATCTTTCCTGTATGGCTTCGCTTTATCACGATAAGAAATTTCTGGCAAAAGAGGAAGGGGAAGTCCTGTTCCGGGAGTTTGGTTTATCCGGCATTGCGGTGTTTGACCTTTCCCGCCACAAGGGCGGCAATCTCCTCATGCTGGATTTGTTTCCGCAAATAGAACAGCCGGAATTGATCAATGAATTGAAAAAAAGGGCGGAACACCTGTCCGGCAGATCGCTGCAGGAGTACTTTACAGGCGCCTTCCATAGGATCATCGGTTTGCAGTTGATGAAGGCGGCAAATCTGGACGCCGAAGACCGGGACTGCGGCAGCATGACCGATACGGAACTGGCGACGCTGGCAGACGTGATCAAGGGCTGGACATTTCCGATAGAAGGGCCTGTAAGCTGGCAAAACGCGCAAATCACCATAGGCGGGCTTGATCTCAATGAATTTGACGCGCTATCCCTCGAGTCCCTTGTATTTCCTGGTTTATTTGCCTGCGGTGAGATTCTGGATGTGGACGGTCCCTGCGGTGGTTATAATCTGCAATGGGCATGGTCTTCGGGGCTTTTGGCGGGTTGGTCCGCCGCCAAGACGATCGCGCCCGGGTCCTGACAAGAATTACGCAAAATAATGGTTCAATTCCCCTTCTTTTTCTATCCTGACCCTATCCCGGCGATGCAGGTAATCCAAGTGCGCCATGCATTCGCCTATAGCAAATATCTTTTGTGAAAAAGGGAATTCTTCCCAGCTCGCGGCGCGGATTCTCCATTTCATGCGTTGGGCGACCTCATGACCGGTCGCTCCGGGTAAAGCTTGCAGGATACCGGTGATTTCCGCAAGCCGGATCTCATGATGCGCACAGAGTTCGTCTATACGGGATGCAAAATCCCCCGCTTCTCTATGTCCCGGCAGCGCTGTTTTGACAGGATACTGACGGATCATTTCCAGCGAAGCCAGATAATTCCCCAGGGAGTCTTCCATCGTACCCCATACAGTAATGTTCGGCGTGATATCAAATAGCACGTGATCGCCGGTCAGCATCAGCCCGTTCTCTTCATCCCAGAGGCACATGTGTCCGGGCGAGTGTCCCGGCGTCATCACACAACGCAGCGTATGGCCGCCGATATGGAACACATGACCGTTTTCGACAGGCACATACTCGCCGGTAATCAGAGGCGCGGCCCTGACTTCCGGACTCAGGGTCGGCAAGGTTCCGATATCCTCGAGACGCATGCCCGCCATGATGTAGGTCGTCACGTTTCTATACCATCTTGCCAGGGCGGAGTCTTCACCGGTCATCCATTCCCGGTCGACTGCGCTCATCAAGACGCTTCTGCCTTCGCCTATGATCTCCATCGCCAAGCCCGTATGGTCGGCGTGCAAATGCGTTACGAAAATATCCAGCTCCGACGGATCCTCGTCCAATTCCTCGAGGCCTGCCAGGAGGTCCGCTTTGCATTCCTCCATGCGGAACCCGGTATCGATCAGGAGGCTTCTTTCCCTGTCTTTGATCAGATAGCTGTTGAGTAGCTTTAAGGGATTATTGGGCAGCGTTACCGGGATGCGATAAATGTTTTTCGCGACTTGTTGTGTACGCATGTGCTTGTCGTCCTCCGTCTATCGTTTTTCGGATATCATCATATCCCCGCAAACTTTTTATGTCAATCCTTGCGCCGCCCGCCACCTACTGCGTCGGCACGGAACAGGCATACTGCAATTGTAAATATGTGGTAAAATGCACGGAAAAGGCGTTGACTTTTGCGCTTTCCGGCGATATACTTCATCGTATACTTATTTTTACTATAGAAAATGAAAAGCAGGAGGATAGGGCAATGGGCATAACGATTCGATATAAGGACAGCGATAAAACCGCAACCTTCCCGCAGGGAACGATGCTGGCGGATATCCTCCGGACTTTGGAGCCTAAGCTGAAGAAAAGCGTTTTACTGGGAAAAGTCAACGGCAAAGTCATGGATCTTGCTGCAGAGATAGCGGACGACGCCGAAGTAGAGGGATTAACTTTTCAAGATGAAGAGGGGCGTGACGCCTATCGCCACACCTGTTCCCATATCATGGCGCATGCAGTGCAGCGGCTTTTTCCCGGGACAAAACTGGCGATCGGGCCTTCCATCGACGACGGGTTCTACTATGACTTTGATCCGGTCAAAGCGTTCGATCCGGAGAGTCTGGCATTGATCACGGCGGAAATGGAGAAAATCATTCAGGCGGATTATCCCTTAGAGCGTTTCACGATGAAGCGCGACGAAGCGATAGCTTTTTTTCAGAATAAAGGGGAGAATTATAAAGTTGAACTGATTCACGATCTACCGGAAGACGCGGAGATCAGCTGCTATAAACAAGAGGAATTCACCGACCTCTGCGCAGGACCGCATGTGCCTTCGACAGGCTATATCCATGCCTTTCAACTCCTGTCCCTGGCCGGCGCCTATTGGCGGGGCAGCGAGAAGAATAAGATGCTGCAGCGGATCTATGCGACCGCCTTTTTCAGCAAAAAAGAACTCCAGGAGTATCTGGACAGAATCGAAGAAGCGAAGAAGCGGGACCACCGCAAATTGGGCCGTGAATTGGATCTGTTTGCGCTCTACGACGAAGGTCCGGGCTTTCCCTTCTTTTTTGCTAAAGGGATGATCTTGCGTAACCAACTCATTGACTTCTGGCGTATCGAGCACAACAAAGCAGGTTACGAAGAAATCAGTGCGCCGCTGATTCTGAATG
>WRMS01000050.1 GCA_009777025.1 Clostridiales bacterium
GCCCGCCGGTTGGGAACCCATCCCCAACATGTTAGAAGATATGGACACCGGTGAAGTGTTCAACTGGAAAACGACGCCCATCACGAAACCTACCAATGTGATGCTGGCGGTAAACAAAACAGCGTTTCTCGTTAGCTTCTACGCTCTGGACGGAGAAACCTTCGTCTACTCACAGCTGGTCTCCGCCGGCGACTTCCTCGACGGGACCGATCCCGACCTGGTGGATACCTGGACTGACGCAAATGCACTGTGGGCCAACTATCAAATATCCGGTAATTTAAGGGTAAAAGCCAATTGGCTCAAAGATTTGGACACCGGCGACGAGTTCGACTGGACCGTTACGCCCATCACGAGTGTCATGAATGTGACCCTCGCGCTGGAAGACCAGTATAACCTGCCTCCCTCCCCCGTCACACCGGGCGAGTTTTATGTCGAGCACCCGACCCTTCAAAACCTTGGTTTTGAGTGGTATGTGGAAGGCGACGAAAACCACAACGCCACCGTTGAGGTTACGTATCGCGAAGTAGGGACCACGGAATGGAAAACCGCTTTACCGCTGATCCGCATCCTGAACGAACGCGGCTCCTTTAACAGCATCACCTACATCTCCCCCAACATGTTTACCGGCAGCATATTTGATCTCAAAGAAGATACCGCGTATGAATGCAAATTCGTCATGTCCGACCCGGACGGCGTCATCGGCAACGATACGGAAATCGTTACGGTTCGCACACGTCCGGAGCCTGTACCCGCACTAACACAGGCGCAAGGCGGAACCGGAAGGGTCTATCACGTCTATCCCCGTGGCACGCCAACGTCGCAAATGCAGACGCCTAACTATTTCAACCTGATGAGCGCTTACTACTTGGGCTCCGCGGGCGGCGACCACTCCCTCACCTTTGAGCCCCGCGTCCGGGCCGGGGACACCATTTTGATCCATGCCGGCACCTATAAGGACGACCGCTTTGCCTATAGTTCCAGCACAGGCTTAGGTACGCCCTTCGACGGCACGCACTATCTGACCGCCAAAGGCACGGCGGAGGCTCCCATTGCCATCAAAGCGGCAGGCGACGGCGAAGTCATCTTTGACGGCGACGGCAACTATAACTTGTTCAATGTGCTGGCAGCGGATTACAACTATTTCGAAGGCATCCATATTCGCAACACCGAAGTCGCCTTCCTGGCGGGTAACAAAAACATCACTGGCGCCATCGGCTTGACGGTTAAGAATTGCTATTTCGAAGACATCGGCATCGGCGTCCATAATGAATGGTCCGGCTCCAAGGACTACTATATCGCGAATAATATGTTCATCGGCAGGGAAAACTACGGTTACTTAGTGGGATGGTTCGGCGGAAACTGGAACACCTTCCCGGCTTATCCCGTCCCGCTGGTTTCGTATTATGCGGTGAAACTCACTGGCGAAGGCCATGTAATGGCCAACAACTATGTTACCTATTTCCATGACGGCCTCGACCTTTCCACCTACGGCGTGCCGGACGGTTATACCGCCGGAGAGGTCATCCGTGACAGAAGGCCCGTCGCGATTGACTTCTACAACAATTACATCACGGTCATGGCGGATAACTTCATCGAGACCGACGGCGGCCTGCACAATATCCGGGTCATGCGGAACTACATGCTGAATGCGGCCGAGCGCGGCGTGAGTATGCAGCCAGTGTTTGCTGGTCCGGTATACTGGATCCGCAATGTCCTGTATCACAACCTGTTCAGCGGGGTCGTTAAGTTTATGGGCGACCCCTCGGGCGGCATCTGGTACAATAACACCTTCTGCTCCGAGTTGTCTAACGCAGGCTTGAATTCGAACATGCATTTCAGAAACAACCTGATCCTTTATGAGCAACCTACTGCGCGGCTCTTTAATTACACAACACACACCAACTACTCCAGCTCGGATTATAACGGCTTTTGCCCCGCCCCCAACCAGGCGAATCCTTTCGGATGGACTTCGCCGCCTTTCGATCGTATGACGAGTTACCCACCCGGTCCGACAACGCGCACCACGCGCAACTTTGCAACGCTGGCAGCCTACCAGGCGGCTACCGGCCAGGATACGCACAGTGTCATAGTGGATTACGGCGTATTCATGAACGTGCCGGTTCCGGCGGTCGGTGATAATGGCAGAATCTATACGGAAGACGAATTTGATTTCCGGCTGAAGCCGGATTCCGTAGCGGTCGACGCCGGTACCTTCCTGCCCAATGTGACAGACGACTTTATCGGCGCCGCTCCCGACCTGGGCGCGTATGAAATCGACCAGGTACTGCCCACCTACGGGCCGACTTGGATGGCAACCATGGATTGGTGGGCCCAATAAGCAGGATTTGGCTAGCTCCTGATCTATGGGTCACCATGTACGATCAACACAAGACATAACAGGCAGCGGTTCCCCGGATTGTGTAAATCCGGGGAACCGCTATTTTTACTATATGAATCTGCGATCAGTATGAAGTCACGGGCATAGAACGAGTTTGGTCTGTGATAAGTATTGTCCACTATCGCGCCCTGGGCGAGTTATGGGCGAAGCCTACGGGCTTTCTACCACCGCATCGTGAGATCGACGGTCATCGTCTCCCGGTCCCACGCAATCTCAGTGCCGAATACTTCCCACATTGCTTCCGCAGGGATCATGGTACGCCCGTTTCGCAGGATAGGCGCTACCTCCAGTTCGAGATCGATCGTATCTATGCCGCTGATCATAAATCCCGGATTATCAATTTGCATATAAACCGCCAGCCATCCGTTAGAAACGATGACGGACTGTGTGGACGGATCCCATTCTACGAACGCGCCGATCTCTTCAAAGATGGCCCGAAGCGGCACATAGAGCACATTGTCTTCGATGATGGCCGGCTGGTCGGAGGTAAGCGCCTTATCATTGAGGATGATCCCTTTTATAACAGCGTAGTCAATAAACGCTTCCGGCGGTTCTTCGCCGACCGGTTCAGGCGCTTCCTCGGCGTCAATCGGCGCAGCCGGTATATCGGCGTCCACCTGTTCAGACTGCTCAGAGGGCAAAGCCGCCAGCGCTGGGACAAAGGCAAGGGTAATATAAGCCGCCAATAAACCGATGCAGCACAGAAACAAGAAAGGTGTTTTATTTTTCATCAATAGCTCTCCTTCTTTCGCGCAGATATGCGCGCTCTTCTTCCCTTATCGGTAGTAAAGCCTGTACTCCGCTACAGCAACGGGAATTATAAATCCGTCTGTGCCGATTCTTTGCCGGATTCGTTAAGTATACAAGTCGCATTCGTTAAATAGAACAGTGCAATCTCCGAAGGATTGTCTTTATAGATCTCCTTTATCCTCGGGTTATTGGCGAGCAGATACTCTTTTGCGTCCTCGCTTTCGTCGAGGACCGCCTCTCCGACGATGCGGATCCAGTCGCGATCCGGTTTCATCGCCACGATTGAAACCTTCGGATTGCTGATCATCTGCCTAAATACGTTCTTCGACCTTCCCATGCTGAAGTAGAAGCGGCCCTTATACTCCATGTTTGACCCAAAAGGACGGAGCTGCGGCTGTCCGTTCTCCGAAGTGGCGATAAAGTACACGCCTGCCTCCCTAAGAAAATCTGCACCTTTTCCCATTTTCTGCGCCTCCTGATCATTGTTTTTTGTACTTGTTATTATACTTCTTTGTTTTGCCTAGCACAATGCAAAAGCGCCTGCCGCTTTGCCGGCCCTACCACGCATAGTACGAACCTGCTTATGGCAGCGCAATCGCCTGCTTAATGGTTTTTGCGTAAGCGCTGATCGCATCTACGCAATCCCGCCCAAGCTCGGCGGCAATCCGGACAATGGCGCTCCCGATAATGACGCCGTCGGCAAAAGCGGAGATGGCCTGCGCCTGTTCGGCTGTGGATATCCCAAAGCCAACCGCGCAGGGGATATCGCTGATTTCCCTGACCTTCTCGATCATGTACTTTGCGCTATCGTCAATCGCGCTGCGTTCTCCGGTTACGCCGAGAGAGGATACGCAGTAAAGGAAGCCTTCCGATTCCATCGCGATCTGCCTGATCCGCGTATCCGAAGTGGGGGCAATGAGCGAAATGAGCGTAAGCCCGCGCGCTTTGCAGGGTTGGTAAAGCTCCTCCCTCTCTTCAAAGGGCAGATCGGGGACAATAAGCCCGTCCAATCCGCAAGCGGCGGCCCGTTCGATAAACCTGGCTATCCCATAGGCAAAGATAGGATTATAGTAGGTCATGAATAACAACGGCGCCTGTATGTCCGGACGGACCCGGGCGACCAGATCAAATAGTTTATCTACTGTGCATCCGGCCTGAAGGGCGCGCATATCCGCCGCTTCGATGACCGGGCCTTCCGCGATGGGATCGGAGAAGGGAATGCCGATTTCTATGATAGCCGCTCCCGCTTGATCCAAGGCGTACAGCAGTTTTTCTGTGGTCTCCAGATCCGGGTCTCCTCCCGTGATAAAGGGAACGAAGGCCTTTCCTGCTGAAAACGCCGCGCTGATCTTATTCACTGACGGACACCCCCTTATATCTGGCAATCGCCGCCACGTCTTTATCCCCCCGTCCCGACAGGGTGACAACCAGGATCCTGTCCTTTGGGAGGGTCGGCGCATAGCGCATCGCATAGGCTACGGCATGGGCGCTCTCGATGGCCGAAATAATTCCCTCGCTCCTGGCGAGGTAAGCGAACGCATCCACCGCCTCCTCATCGGTAATCGGTACATAGCGCGCCCGCCCGCGGTCGAAGAGCGCCGCGTGTTCCGGTCCGACGCCGGGATAGTCCAGGCCGGCTGAGATGGAGTACACCGGCGCAATCTGGCCATACTCGTCCTGGCAGAAATAGGATTTCATCCCGTGGAATACGCCTACGGCGCCATTGGCAATCGAAGCGGCGTTTTCGGCAGTGTCCACACCCTTGCCTGCCGCCTCGCAGCCGATGAGTTCTACCTCTTCCTCGCCGATGAACGTGTAAAACGAGCCGATGGAATTGCTGCCTCCGCCTACGCAAGCGATAACCGCATCCGGCAATCTGCCTTCGAAACGCATACACTGCACTTTGATCTCCTCTCCGATCACCGCCTGAAAATCGCGTACCATGACGGGAAAGGGATGGGGACCCATAACCGAGCCCAGGCAGTAATGCGTATCCGTCATGCGGCCCGCCCATTCGCGCATCGTTGCGTTTACCGCGTCCTTGAGCGTGGAAGTGCCGGAAGTGACTCGGTTGACCTTTGCGCCAAGAAGCTCCATCCGGTAGACGTTGAGCGCCTGTCTCTCCATATCTTCGGCGCCCATAAAGACCTCGCACTCCATATCCAGCAGGGCGGCCGCGGTGGCGGCGGCAACCCCGTGCTGTCCCGCTCCCGTTTCCGCAATGATGCGGGTCTTGCCCATTTTCTTCGCCAGGAGCGTCTGCCCCAATACATTATTGATTTTATGAGAACCCGTATGGTTGAGATCTTCGCGTTTCAGGTAGATCTTTGCGCCGCCCAGGTCTCTTGACATTTTTTCCGCAAAGTACAGAAGAGAGGGCCTCCCCGCATACTGTGCCAGCAGATTTTGCAGCTCGCTGACAAAGCCCGGGTCGCTGCGCCAGCGTTCATACGCCTGCTCCAGCTCTGTAACGGCGCGCATCAGGGTCTCCGGAATGTACTGTCCGCCATAGATCCCAAATCTCCCTTTTTCCATTCACTCATCCTCCTGTACTGTATGTATCCTGGTAGCCTAATTTGGTTTCTCGCTCCCGCCAAGTATGGATTACATGGTATAATGTGTCCGCGACTAATGTTCGAAAGGAGTCTTCATCCATGAAATCCATCGCAACAGTAAAAGTAGGCTTTCTTAATGACCCCGATCCTGCGAAGCGCGGCGTGGTCGCCGTACGGGATATTCCCATTCCCGAGCTTGGCGACGAAGAGGTGAAAATCAAGGTAGCGTACTGCTCCATTTGCGGCTCAGACCCGCATGTGATTGGCGGCATATTTGGTTGGGCGCCGCCATACGGGCTGGGCCATGAGGTGTCCGGCGTCATCGTGGAGCTGGGCAAAGTCGCCGCGAAAGGCAAGCTCAAGGTCGGGGATCGGGTAGCCGGCAATTTCCTGCATTTCTGCGGCAAGTGTTATTACTGCCGGAACGGTCAGCAGCAGTTCTGCGAAAACATCCCCGAAGGGAATGCCGGTATGGCGGAGTATACCGTCTGGAATGAATCCCAGGTGTACAAACTCCCTGACGAAATCAGTCTTCGCAAGGGCTGTCTGTTGGAGCCTACCTCGATAGCCGTGCGCATCGCGGACAAGATCAATATGAAGGTGGGGAAGCGCATCGCCATCAACGGCAGCGGACCCATAGGGCTGCTCACACTGCAAGTCCTAAAAATGTATGGCGCCACAAGCCTTACCATATTTGAGCCTGTGGAAGAAAGGCGGAAAGCCGCCCTTGCATTCGGCGCGGACTTTGCTGTCGACCCCTTTGCGGAGGACATCACGGCTAAGGCGATGGCGCTGACGGAGGGCCGCGGCTATGACGTGGTCATTGACGCATCGGGAGCGGTCAAAGCGGTAGCGGCTTTGCCCGGTATTGCGGCGAAGGGCGGGATGGTGCTGTATGCGGGCATGTACCCCAATAGCTTTGAAATGCCCCTCAATCTCTATCAGTATTGCTATACGAACGAGATCACGGTAACCGGCTTCTATGTATCGCCCTATACCTATCCCCGCGCCCTACAACTGCTGCCGAAAATGAAGCTGGATCCCTTCATTGAAAAGTCGTTTCCCATTGATCAGCCAGAAGAGGCCTTTGCCGCGCAGATGTCGGGCAAGTACCTCAAGATCCTCATCGAGTGCAATCCGGATCTTGCCAACAAGTAAGATAAAGCGTAGCTTCCCTTAGGCCATAGCGGCTTTGAATCCGCCGTCCACGACAAGGACGTCGCCATTCACGTAGTCGGAGGCGGCGCTCGCCAGAAAGAGCGCCGGCCCCATCAACGCACTGACGTCGCCCCATCTGCCGCCGCTGCCCGGGATGCGGTCGCTGACCTTCTGCGCAAGGCCGGGGTTCTCCCGGCGGATCATCTCGTTCATCTCCGACTCAAAGAATCCCGGGGCAATGGCATTGCACTGGATATTATAGCCGCCCAACTCAGTGGCAAAAGATCTCGTGGCGCCGACGACGCCATGTTTCGCAATGGTATAGGCGGTAGCGTTGATGTCCGCGGCAAAGGATAGCGCAGAGGCAATATTGATGATCTTGCCTCCTCCATTTTTTACCATAACCGGCGCCACTTCCCGGCTCAAATAGTATACCGCGTTCAATTGCAGATCCAGAACCTGTTTCCATTTTTCATTGGGGAAATCCAGCATGGGCGCCGCAAAATTGGTTCCCGCGTTGTTGACAAGGATGTCGATTTTGCCAAAAACGCCTACACAGGCTTCTACCACTTTTTTTCGATAGTCGCCGTCTGTCAGATCCCCTTGTAGAAACGCAACCTTGCGCCCCAGTCCTTCGATCGTTCCTTTAATCTCCGATACGTCGTCGGTAAAATGCGGAATAAAGATATCCGCGCCCGCTATCGCAAAAGCGATGGCATAAGCCATACCCAGTCCCTGATTGGCGCCGGTAATCATTGCGGTTTTCCCTTTGAGGGAAAAGAGGTCGAGAGAGAAGTCTGTGAGCTTTTTTGGCATGGGTCATGCTCCTTCCGTGTCGGTCTTACTATGCTCTGCAATTTGGTTCTATTATAACCATTTGCAGGGCATTGTCAATTCAGCGCCCGGCCTGCCGCAATGCCGGCGCTTATCGGCGCGCGTCTATACAACACCTGCCTAAGGCAGAGGGATAGGATCCGGCAAGCACGGCGCTATAGGCAGGATAGGCACATAGGCGCAACCCGGCAGAGAAAAAGGCGACTGCCTTCTGCTCGCCGGGAATCTCGATAGACCCGGACAAAACGCAATCGCCTTTAGATAAGTGTGTTTGTTGACATTTGTCTCCTACATTACCTTATAAGGCAATGCGGTATATCCGGCTGGGCCTCCCTTTGCTCATGCTCTTTTTCATATCCACGACTTCCGCCTGTCCGCCGTCAATCAAGGCGTTCAGAATGCGGTTGGCGTTCGCTACCGTCACTTGAAGGGCTTCCGCTAAACCCTGATTGGTGATATCGGTTGTGCCTAGATACTGCAGCGCTGAACGGATCCGCTGGATGGTTATCGTGGACAAACCTGTCTTAATCGCCAGCAGCGACGCGCTGTCCTTTTGCTCCGCGGAATCCATGCCCGACAGTTTCATATGTAAGGGAATGACCCTTCCCTCTTCGGTGACGACGCAGCTTGTGTCGGCATTGGCGCATGCTTTCGCCGCCTGCAAGGCATTGAGCCTGGCGCTCCCTATATCATTTCCAACGCCGTACGCAACGCGTACATTGGTTCCCAGCGTGCTGAACAGAAAGTATCCCAATTGGCAACAGGTAAAATCCTCCGTGATTTTCTGCACGGTCAGATTGGAAGTCAGAATCTCAAATCCCTTTGCGATAAACTGAATGGTAAAGCTGGTCGCACAATTCTTACTGAATTCCAATAAAGCTTTCTGCATGCGAATGCTGTCCTGGCTTACTTCTTGGAAATCACGCCTGTTTTCGCTGTCCGTAAATATCATAATCGAAGCGGGGAGCCCTTCAGACTGCTTTTCCATATGAATCTGATTCAGCAGATTTTTTATCGAGGTTTTAATCCAATACTTGTCCGGATAGACGAACACATGGGGAACGCCTTCCCGCTCCATCACTTCCGCAATGCTCGCAAACCGGCAAACGAGGATATCGAACTCTCCCTGACGCCACGAATCCAGGGCGTTTTTTTCAATTTGCGCTTCCATATTGATAAAATCTTCCAAACTGAGTTCCGTGGTATAGGTAAGGAGATTGTCCTCAAAGAACGCGATATCCCTTGCGAGATCATCCAGCGTACGGGCGCCGTTCTGGTGCGTCATGGAGGTATCGATCAGAACCCTGGAAAAATTGATATCTCTGTCTTCGTTCAGCATGATAAAAAAGGTTTTGAAATAGTCCACGCAATGCTTATCGAGAAAAACAATCGGTTTCTTCATGCCGGGGTTCGTCTGCATGATAAACTTGCCGGCTAAGGCGCTGAATACGCAAAACCCGTCATACTGATCCGCCAAAGTGGGAATGAGCGTCAGCAAATTGTGCTGTCTCTCGAAAGGAATAATATCAATTTGGCATTGATCACGCAAAGGCGCAATCGTTTCTTCAAAATAGGGTATGACCATCGGGTAGGTTAGCAAGGCAATTTTAAACACGGTATATCCTCCTCGTATAAAAGATAGGGGAAAGACGATAGAAAATATTTAATAAACGCGCGTTCTATGTCTTTTTATCCGCTACGCGAAGAGTATAACATATAAGAAATCAGAAAATCAATAAAAATATTTCTCTATTTATGCTACTTTTCTCTCAACATGATCGGATCGAAAAGTGTAATTTGTAATGTATATTTTAGTTAACATCCTTAATTCTATTAGGATTTATTGCTACTACTGATTATGACCTTTTCTACACTTCGTTATACATTATTTCTATTATTTAATAACGCATTATATATCGTATTACATTTCAATATATCCAGACACCCGGCGACAGCTTCGTCATCCATATTTTTCATGCACTTTTTCTTTTCGTCATACAGGCTTCACATGGGCAAGGTACGATTCTATCATTCACCAGGTGAATGTTACATGGGGCTCTGCCCCATACCCCGTCGGCATTCGCGCGCGTGTCGCTCATGCCTTCCCCTTCGCGGCTCTGCAATTCTGCAGCGTTAGCAACTCGATCAACTTTATGGAGGTTTACTTATGAAAAAACTGACTGCCCTGTTTCTCATCCCGGCTCTGGCCCTGGCCCTGAGCCTGACGGCTTGCGGCGGATCCGTCGGCGAAAACAGCAATCGTGTCGAAGCAGCCGGCACGCCCGAAGCCCTCAACGGAGAGATCGGCGGAGAAATCACGGTTTCCGCTTTTGAATCCCTGACCCAAAGACCTTTTCTGGAAGAGGCGGCCCGCCTGTTTGAAGAACAATACCCCGGTACGAAAGTGAATATCGAAACCTTCTCCGACATGCCGGAAATCAAGACAGCGGAGCAAGGCAATATGCGGATGCAGGCTGTACAAATGCAAGAAGACCCGTCCGCCCGCAGTGACTACATCAGCAGAGTCAATACTGCTTTGATGAGCGGGACAGGCGCGGACATCCTGGCTGCAGACGTCCTCCCGATGTATCAGTTTGCCGAAAGCGGGCAACTGATGGATTTAGGCGCGCTGATGGAAGCAGATCCGGATTTCGATCTTTCCGCTTATCGCACAAACATATGGGAAGCGCTTCGCTATAAAGGCAGCCTGTGGTACCTTCCTCTGGATTACGCCTTTGACTATTTCACCTATGATCGCAGCCTGATCCGGGAAAGCGACGTCGATTTCGGACCAAGCAGCGCCTGGTCTTCGACGGAACTGCTCGACCTGGCCGCCCCTTTGTTTGACGGCAGCGCCAAGATATTCAATCAAAGCGGGTATTCGAGAGCCGGCGGTTCTTCTATGGGCATGACCAGCGGCGTATTTGCCCGTCTGCTGAAAGAACAATACAGCAGCCTGATTGATCTGGCTAACAG
Source organism: Clostridiales bacterium (assembly GCA_009777025.1). Lineage (GTDB taxonomy): Bacteria > Bacillota > Peptococcia > DRI-13 > UBA5745 > WRMS01. The sequence goes on from WRMS01000050.1 coordinate 10,672, forward strand.
GCAAGCCTACTTTACGAACGGCTTATTTACGCAAATGCTGGAATCCGTGAAAACCTATGAACGCCTGGGTTACATCAACGAAAGCGTAAGCGCCCAGATGGACGCCGGATCCATGATGCGGGGGAACGGACCAAGCCTGCCGACGGAACGCTTCTTCTTCAAACCGAAGAACAATTTTTCGTTGCAGCAGGAATTTACCCGGGATCTGGGACAGCGTACCAACGTCATGATGATGACGGCGGGCGGCGGAAGCCTCCAGGGTATCGAGGACGACGACGCCATCGCCGGGATCGAGGCGGACGCCAAAGGGCAGACGCCCTTCACTTTCCAATACGGCTACGCCATGAATGCGGCAAGCAAAAATCAGCAGACCGCATGGGCATTCCTCAAGTTCCTGTTAAGCGAAGAAATGCAACTTTCCACCAATCTCAATATGCTCTCTCTGCCGCTGCATAACGAGGCCCGGGCACAAAAGGCAGAACTGGTTTTGACCGGCGCTTTCGCGGGGCTGGGCGCTGAAGGCGGCGGCGCGCCAGGCGTCATGGCGTTAGACGATGCGCAGCGCGAAGCGCTGCGCCTGTGCAGGGAGGCGACGGAGCAGCTTTCCGACCAGATCAACAGCTATACCATCCGCGACAATACCATCGACGCCATGATCCAGGCGGAAGTACAATACTTCTTCGACGGGGTAAAAAGCGCCGACGAGGTAGCGACGGCACTGCAAAATAAGGTAGAGCTCTATTTAAATGAGTAGGCGGCCAGCGCCCGGCGAAACCGGAAGAACTATGTTTCCACGGCGCGGACAGGGCGGTATGGGCTTTATACTGCCCGGAATGGCGGGCTTCGCCCTGTTTTTTATCTGCCCCTTCCTCCTATCCCTAGCCTACGCCTTCCTTGACAAACCAGTGGACGGCTCCTTCGTCGGTTTCAGCAATTTTATCAACCTGTTTACCAATAAGGCTTATCTGCTGGGCTTTGGGAACACGCTGAAATGTATCGTCGTTTCTGTCCCTTTGAATATGGCCTTGTCTCTCGGCGCGGCCTTGTTGATCCGCCGCCTCCCCTCGCGCAGAAAGCTGTTCTCCCTGCTCTTTCTCATCCCCCTTGTGATTCCCTCCGGCTCCACTTCGTTCTTCTGGAAAGCGGTATTCGCTTATGACGGCGCGCTAAACGGCTGGCTGTCCGGCCTTGGCCTGCCCGGCGTCAACTGGCTGGATTCCAGCCTGGCCTTTCCGGTCATGGTATGCATCTTTCTATGGAAGAACATGGGTTACAATATGGTTCTCTTTCTGGCCGGCTTAAGCAATATTCCGCAAGAATACTATGAAGCGGCGGCGATCGACGGCGCGAGCCCCTGGCAGTCCTTCCGCTGTGTAACCTTGCCCCATCTGCTGTCAACCGGCATCCTGACCTGTATCCTATCCATCATCAATTCCTTCAAGGTATTTAAAGAAATCTTTCTGATCACCGGCAGCTATCCCCACGAGAGCATCTACACGCTGCAGCACTTTATGAACAATATGTTCAGTTCCCTGAACTACCCGCGCCTGACCACCGCCACCACCGTCCTGGTCGCCCTGATCACGCTGTTTACCCAAATGTTGCTGAAGCTGGAAAGGAGGGCCTCCGCGTGATCCGCCATGAGAAAAGGCGTTTATCCACTGAGTATCTGATCCCGGCTGTCCTGTTTGCCGCCGGCTTGGTCTTTCTCTTTCCCCTGATCGTCACGTTCACGAATTCGCTGATGACGGAATCGGAGATCCTTTTGCATTATGGCACGAAGCTGAGCGTATTTGACCTGATGGACCTGCTGGTCGTGAAATTCCGCCAGATCCATCTGATCCCGGAGCAGATCAGCTTTGGACAGTATCACGAAGTCTTGCTGAATCAGCCGTCTTTTTTGCTCTTACTGACCAATTCCATCAAAATCACACTGCCGGTCATCATCGGCAATCTCCTCTTCTCCATGCTGACCGCCTATGGCTTTACCATCTGGCAATGGCGCTATAAAGAAGCATTGTTTATGGTATTCATCGTGGTCATGCTGATGCCGCTGCAAGCGGTACTGGTTCCCAACTATATCGTGGCGGATTTACTGGGGATCAAAGCTTCGTATCTGGCGATCATTCTGCCGGGCGTCTTTTCTCCCTTCGGTGTTTTCCTGATGCGCCAGAGCATGAAGGTGATCCCGCCGGCGTATTTTGAAGCGGCCAGGATCGACGGCGCAAGCAATTGGCAGATCTTCCTCCGCGTCGTCGTCCCTCAGTTGAAATCTTCTATCGCCGCCCTTTTGATGCTGGTCTTCATCGAATATTGGAATCTGGTGGAGCAAGCGGTCATCTTCATCGACCGATACGACCGGGAACCCCTTTCCGTGTATTTGTCCCGGATCGCCGAGGGGCGGATCGGCCTGGTGTTTGCCGCTTCCTGCGTATATATGTTCCTGCCGCTTTGGATTTTGCTTCTGGGGCAGGAGGATTTAGAAAAAGGCATTGAACTTTCTGGAGTGAAATAAATGAAGAAATCTATCGTCAATCAAAAAACCATCGGCGCTTTCTTCCTGCTGGTACTCGTCCTTTTGCTATTCAGTTCCCGGACGATCTATAGCTATAATCTGCCCCAGGTGAACGCGGTGAAGCCGGAGAACGGCCGGCTTTCCAAACTGGAGATGAGCGCCGGTATACTATCCTGGGCGGAGATTCAGCAAGTGTACGCGGCGGTAGGCGGCGTCTATGGCGAGATCCTGGCGCAAGAAGGGGACGTCGTGGAAGCCGGGCAGCCTCTGTTTCGTATGGAATATGACCGGGAGGAGACAGAGCGACGCCTGCGGGAAATCGCGGCAACACGGGCAAAACTGGAGATCGATTTGCAACATCTCGATCTGCGGCTGGAACGGCTCGATCGCTCGATCCAATCCGCCGGCTACGAGATGGATACGCTGGACAAAGAAATTGACCTGGCCCGTATCGCCCTGGAGGATACGGCGGCGCTGTATGAACTGGGCGCCCTAAGCCGGCGGGACTTGACAGCAAAGGAAGAGGCCTTGGACGCCCTGCTGACCAGACGGGACAAAACGCGGACGGATCTGACTTCGGACAGCGCGTCTTTGTCGCTGGAGCGCCAAGCCAAGCAACTGGAGTTAAGCAATCTCTCCCTGCAGGAAGAGCCTTACCAAAAAGCGCTGGCTGACTATGACGCGTATACGGTCGTCCGGGCGCCGGCAAGCGGTCAGTTGCTGTCGCTGCACGCGCAGAAAGGCGCCCGCGTGAATGAAAACGCCTTAATGGCTGAAATCGGCACGGGACAGGCCTTTACCCTGGAGTGCAGCATTTCCCTTGAAAACAATTTCGTCCTGCCCGGCGACACCTGCGAATTGAGTAATTCCGCCCATACGCTGAACGCTACGGTGAGCCGGGTTACGCCCACGGACCGGGGCAAAACGGCCGTTCTCTCCTTGATTTCGGATGTGGTAAGCGCCGGCGAGACCTTCGACGTCCTGTTTGAGAAGCAGAGTGAGACAAGCTATACGCTGATCCCCAACGGCGCGCTGAACCAGGATAACGACGGGTACTTTGTGTATCAGGTGAAGCGCCGGGACGGGATGCTGGGCAAGGAGTATTATCTGGAGCGGGTCAACGTATATATCGGAGACAACGACAGCCGCAACACAGCTATTGTCAGAGGCATCACTTTTTTTGAACCCCTGGTGCTGACCGGCAACAAAGCCGTTGAGGCCGGCAGTGTGGTGAAGCTGATGAATGCAGGTGATTTCTTTGTGGACTGATCGGCAGCGCGGCGCGCCGGATGAAGCGGAGTCGCCGGCGGTGCAGTCGCCGGCTGCGGCGTCGAAAGCAAGGCGCCCCGCTACTTGGCGCTCAGCGCTGCTTCTCTCCGTCTCCATCCTGCTCGCCTTGCTGCTTCTGGCCGGCCTGGTTTGGCTGAGCCTGCGCTGTGAGAAGGAGCAGTACAGCCGGCTTCTTTATGCCATGAGCCTCACGGAACGCAGCCTGGATACGCAACAGATCGAGGAATTCTGCGAAGAGGAGTTCCTCGTCACGTACGAGATAGAAAGGCAGACTTCAGCAGAAGTCCATCGCTACCACCTGCCGCTGACACAGGTCGCCACAAACAGTTGCTACGCGCAGGTATTAGGCTACCGCACACTGTCGGGGGGCTTCTTTAGCGCTGCCGCGTTTAAGGCCGGTTACCGGGAGGTCGTGCTGAACGGCAGCGCCGCCTTTCAACTCTTCGGCGGCTACCAAATCATCGGCTTGCCCCTGCAGATGGACGGCGCAAGCTGGCTGGTCGCCGGCGTAATCGACGACGGGCGCGGAGAAGACGACCCGCGGGTCTACGTTCCCGCCAGCGT
>WRMS01000051.1 GCA_009777025.1 Clostridiales bacterium
GCGCCAATCTATCCGATCGCTAAGGCGCTGAAAGAAGCCGGCAATGAAGTCATTTCCATTATCGGCGCGCGAAGCAAAAATCTGCTTTTCTGGGAAGATAGAATGCGGGAAGCCAGTACCAGACTTCTGGTCGCTACCGACGACGGATCCTACGGGCATCCGGGCTTTGTGACGACCTTGCTGGAAGACTTGATTAAAACTGAAGATATTGCCAGAGTTTGGGCGATCGGACCGATGGTCATGATGCGGGCGGTCACGAATATGACCAAGCCATACGGAACAAAGACCATCGTCAGCATGAATCCGGTTATGGTGGATGGAACAGGCATGTGCGGCGCATGCCGGGTGTCTGTCGACGGGCAGACAAAGTTTGCCTGCGTGGATGGACCCGAGTTTGACGGGCATGCCGTAGATTTTGACCTGGCGATGAAAAGAGCGGCTATGTTTAAGGATGATGAGAAAGCCGCATTGGAAGCGTTTGAAGCAAGGCTTGAGAGGGGGAACTGCCAATGTCAAACGAAGTAGCGTCAAGGGTGGCCATGCCGACCCAGGATCCTATGGCGAGAAATAAAAACTTCAACGAGGTCGCCCTTGGATTTACAGAAGAAATGGCTTTGACCGAGGCAAGCCGCTGTCTGCTTTGCAAAAACCCTCAATGCGTGAAAGGATGCCCGGTAGAAGTGGACATTCCTGGTTTTATCGCCAAAATCAGGGAAAAAGACTTTGAAGGCTCCGCCAAAAACCTCAAAGATAAAAACAGCCTTCCCGCGATTTGCGGCAGGGTCTGTCCTCAGGAAACCCAGTGCGAGGCGAAGTGTATCAGAGGGATAAAAGAAGAACCGGTCGCGGTCGGACGTCTGGAACGCTTTATCGCAGACTGGGAAATGGCCCGAGGTATGGAAATCCCGCCCAAACCTGCCCGCAAAGAGAAAAAAGTCGCCGTCATCGGCGCCGGGCCCGCAGGGCTGACCGTGTCGGGCGATCTGGCGAAAATGGGATACGACGTCACCATTTTTGAAAGCCTGCACGTTGCCGGCGGCGTGCTGATGTATGGCATCCCGGAATTCCGCCTGCCCAAGGCGGTCGTACAGAAGGAAATCGACTATATCAAAGCCCTGGGTGTGGAAATCGAGTGTAACGTAGTCGGCGGGAAAACTCTCCTTGTGGACGATATCCTCTCTATGGGCTACGAGGCTTTGTTTATCGGAACCGGCGCAGGCCTGCCGTATTTCATGGACATTCCCGGCGAGAATCTGACAGGCGTCTATTCGGCCAACGAATTCCTGACCAGAAACAACTTAATGAAAGCCTATCGTTTCCCGGAGGCGCTGACGCCGCTGAAGATAGGGAAGAAAGTTGCCGTCATCGGCGGCGGCAATGTGGCGATGGACGCCGCAAGGACCGCCTTGCGTCTCGGCGCGGAAGAAAGCTGGATCGTTTACCGGCGTACCGCGGCGGAAATGCCTGCGAGAGCGGAAGAGGTCGAGCATGCGGAAGAAGAAGGCGTCAAGTTTAAAATGCTCACCAGCCCGATAGAACTCCTCGGCGACGAGAATCGGATGCTGACGTCTATGCGCTGTCAAAAGTATGAGCTTGGCGAGCCGGACGAATCCGGCAGAAAAAGCCCCGTGCCTATACCCGGCGCAATAGAAGAAATCGCCATCGATACCATTGTCATGGCTATCGGGCAGGGGCCGAACCCTCTGATTACCAGCACGACGCCGGGCCTCGATACCACGCGGAGAGGCAATATTTCCGCCGACGAAGAAACCGGGCAGACTTCCAGAGAGGCGGTTTTTGCAGGGGGAGATATCGTGACCGGCGCAGCGACAGTGATCCTGGCTATGGGCGCCGGCAAACTGTCCGCCCGCGCCATCGACAGATACTTGAGCAGCAAAAATCAATAAGCTAATATTAAAGTGTATATTTATTCGGAAAACGCATGAAAATATGGTATACTATAGCCGTAGCTTGCTGCTGCGGCTTGTCCTATACCTCTTATGATGAAAGAAAAGAAGAGAAACCGGGAACACGATGATGGTCAAAGAGAATGTGCTTAGCGTTACACAGCTTTCCGATCTCATCCAAAGTACCCTGAGCCGTGAACCGCTTCTGAAGGGACTTTGGGTAAGGGGAGAAATCACCAATTTTAAACGACATAGCTCGGGTCACCTTTATTTTTCACTGAAAGATAAGGAAACGGTGATCAGGGCCGTCATGTTCAGAGGAAATGCGGATAAGCTTCGATTCCGGCCTGAAGACGGACAGGATTGTTTTTTTCGCGGCTATGTGTCGGTCTATGCCAGAGAAACGCAGTTGCAGTTCTATGTGGAAGAGATAGAAGCGGCAGGCTTAGGCGCAGAAGCGCTTGCTTTGGAGGAGTTGAAAAAGAAGCTTACCGCCAAAGGCTATTTCGATCCTTCCATCAAAAAGAGCGTGCCGAAACTGCCTGTAGCGGTCGGCGTGATCTCTTCGCCGACAGGCGCCGTAATCCAGGATATCCAAAAAGTCATATGGAGACGCTATCCGGGAATGCCCATTCTGCTCTACCCTTCCGCCGTGCAAGGAAAGGAAGCGAGGGATTCTCTCGTTCAAGGTTTAGCCGCAATGGATCAAACAGCCGTCAGCGTTGTGATCCTGGCCAGAGGCGGCGGAAGCGCGGAGGATCTGTCCGCTTTCAACCGGGAAGAAATCGTGGAAGCTATTTTTCGATGTACAAAACCGGTCATCTCCGCCGTCGGACACGAAACGGACGTAACCCTGGCCGATTTGGCGGCGGATCTGCGGGCGGCTACGCCTTCCATGGCTGCGGAATTGTCCGTGCCGATCAAAGAAGAATTGAGCGCTCAGCTATCCCACCAAAGGGAAAGGCTGTCCGCCGCTTTGTTGCGGGATCTCCGTCTGCAGCGGGAAAGGCTGGAAAGAATCCGGAACAGTACTGTATTTGTACAAGCTACGCGTCTTCTGGATCCCCAGCGGGATCGTTTATCCCGCTTACAGGAGAAAATGAGAGAACGGATGTTCTACATCCTTTCCGATAACCATAACCGGCTTACCCACATCGTCGCCAAACTGGACGCCTTATCACCCTTGGCTACACTGGCAAGAGGATATGCCATCTGCCGGGATGCATCCGGCCGGGTGATCGACGACGCTTCCCAAGTCGCCATTCACCAAAGCATCCGGGTCCGTTTATCGAAAGGCAGCCTTTCCTGCCGTGTCGAAGAAGCGGATCCGGCAGAAACGCCGCCGGTTTGAACAATACATGAAAGGAGCACAGAAAGAACGGATGGATACCGCAGAAGTCGCAGAGAAATCATTTGAAGAAAACATGGCAAGACTGGAAACGCTGGTTCGCCAGCTTGAACGGGGAGAATTAAGTCTTGAAAACGCACTGCTATGCTATCAGGAAGGCGTTGCGCTGGTCGGACACTGCCAAAAAAGCTTAGAACGTATCGCGAAAGAAGTGGAAATTCTGACGGAAGGCATGCATCCATAATGTTGGATAAAGTGAAGGGCATAAAGGATTTAAAAAAGCTGAGCATACCGGAATTGACGGAGCTGAGTCAGGATGTACGAAACTACATCTTGTCTGTCGTAAGCCAAAACGGAGGCCATCTGGCGTCCAATCTTGGCGTTGTCGAACTATCTGTCGCCCTCGAGTATGTGTTTGATACCAGAAAGGATCGCCTGGTCTGGGATGTGGGGCATCAGTCCTACACCCATAAAATCCTTACCGGCAGAAAGGAGAGCTTTGCTACCCTCAGGCAGCGAAATGGCTTATCCGGCTTTCCGAAACGGTCGGAAAGCATCTGCGATCCCTATGATACCGGTCATAGCAGCACTTCGATCGCGGCCGCACTGGGCTTTGCGAAAGCACGGGACTTACAGGGAGAGCAGCATAAAGTCATTGCCGTGATCGGGGATGGCTCCATGACCGGGGGGCAGGCCTTTGAAGCCTTGAACCTGACCGCCGAACTGGATACGGATATACTGGTCATTCTGAACGATAATCAGCTATCTATTTCTGCCAATGTTGGTGGACTATCCCATTATCTTAACCGGATCCGCGCTTCTTCCGCTTATACAGGCAGCAAACAGGCGGTCAGACGATTTCTGTCGCGGATTCCTTTTCTGGGTAAAGCCATGATCCGGATTATTGAAGCCATCAAGGACAGTTTGCGCTATATCCTGGTGAATGGCGTTGTATTTACCGAACTTGGTTTTCAATACTTTGGCCCGGTGGACGGGCACGATATCAAAAATCTGATTGAGATACTCCGTCAGGTGAAAGAGCGAAAGGGCCCGGTTATCCTGCATGTGCTGACACAGAAGGGGAAAGGCTATAAACCGGCTGTGGATAACGCGACCGCTTTCCACGGTATCGCGGCTTTTGACAGGGAAACCGGCAGAACCGCTGATCCGGATCAAGAAGCGCCTTCCTATACGGATGTATTTTCTTCTACCTTGCTCGAACTGGCAAGAGAGGATGAACGAATTCTCGCTGTTACCGCAGCCATGGCGGACGGCACAGGCTTGGAGCGCTTCCGGCAAGCGTATCCTCATCGCTTTTTTGATATCGGCATTGCCGAACAGACGGCGGTGAGCTATAGCACAGCCTTGGCGCTTTCCGGATTTCGGCCTGTGGTGGCAATCTACTCCAGTTTTCTGCAGCGCGCCTTTGACCAAATGATCCAGGATACAGCCCTCCAGAATGCGCCCCTTCTCTTTGCCATTGACCGCAACGGGCTTGTGGGAGAAGACGGGCCAACCCATCACGGTGTTTTTGCGCTTTCCTATTTGAACCAAATGCCCAATATGCGCATTCTGCTTCCCCGGGATGAGCATATGCTGCGCCACATGATGCGTCTTGCCTTCCGCCATGACGAAGGCCCCGTAGCGCTGCTATACCCGAAAGGCAAAGGGAAAGGGAAGGCTGCTTTCGGAATCAACGCGTCAGGCGCATACAAACTCCCCCAATGGGGGAAAGGGCAGCTGCTTCGAAAAGGATTTCATGTGCTGATTATCGCAGCCGGTCCGCTTATATACGAAGGGCTTCAGGCAGCGTACCAGCTGCAAGAGGAAGGCGTCTCTGTCGCTGTTTTTGACCCCTGCTTTCTAAAGCCAATTGACGCGAAAGGGATCTGGAACGCAGCCGAAAACTGCGGTCTGACGCTGATCGCCGAAGAAAATGTCGCTGCGGGAGGGCTCGGTTGGACGGTGACGCAGCAGTTGCAGCTAGCCGGTTACCGGGGAAGGATCGATTGTCTCAGCGTTCCAGATCGATTTATCCCCCAAGGCAGCCAAGGGGAATTAAGAAAGGAACTGGGACTGGACGCCCAGGGAATGATCCGCGTGATACGGAGCTATTGCGACAAAGCCGCCATGGGGAGAGAAAATGCCGGATAGCAAAAGGAAAGAGAGAGCAGATCACTTGCTTGTCGGGCAAGGCCTTTCTTCCGACCAAGAGAAAGCAAAGGCAATGATTATGGCAGGACAGGTTTTTGAAGGCATAAAGCGCATTGAAAAGGCCGGTGAAATGCTGGATAGGGACAGCGTGTTAACGGTCAAAGGTCAAAGGCCGCCTTATGTCAGCCGCGGCGGATTCAAACTGGCGAAAGCCTTATCCTATTTTTCCCTGTCTTTGACCGATAGGGTCATCCTGGACATCGGCGCTTCAACAGGCGGATTTACCGATTGCGCTTTACAAAACGGCGCTTCACGGGTATATGCCGTGGATGTTGGCTACGGACTATTGGATTGGAAACTCAGGCAGGACCCAAGGGTTATCGTCATGGACAAAACCAATGCCCGTCATCTTTCTGCAAAGGATTTCAACGAATGTATGGATTTTGTCAGCATCGATGTTTCCTTTATCTCTCTAACGAAAATCCTCCCCGTGCTGCCGGGATTGATGAAAGAACAAGGAAACGGCATCGCGTTAATCAAACCGCAATTCGAAGCGGGACGCGCCGACGTCGGGCCTAAGGGCGTAGTGAAAGACCCCCGTGTCCATATCGCCATTCTGGAAGACATCCTGGGCTTTCTGGCGGACGTCAGTCTGTATGCTAACGGATTAACCTATTCGCCCATTAAGGGACCGGAAGGAAACATTGAGTATCTATTGTGGTTTCGCGCGCTTTCCGGCTCAACAATCACGCCGCCTTATCCGTCTGTGGTCGAAGAAGCTTTTGCTGATTTATCGGAATCCTGATCATCATTCCAACGTGGGCTGCCACCCACAACCCAAGCGAACGCTGTATACAGAAAGGATCGTAACCCTATGCACAGGATCGGTTTGATCACCAACTTACGAAATGAAAAATCGCAAGAACTGACCATCCATCTATCGGATTGGTTACAGCAACATGGCTACGAAGTCCTGTCGATGGTATGGCAGGATGGCCATCCGGAAGAATTCGATGTGCCTGCTCTGGACACGCAAAACGATATCCCGGACATGATCATAGCCATGGGCGGGGATGGAACACTGCTGAACGCGGCCAGAATCGCAGCGCCTATCGATCGGCCCGTTCTGGGTGTGAACATGGGAAATCTTGGTTTTTTAACCGAAGTGGAAGTGGATCAGCTGTATACCAATCTGGAACAGGTCCTTCAGGGGAATTACGTTATCGATCAGAGAATGATGCTCCAGACCGAGATTCTGCGTCATGGCAAAGTCATCCGGGAAATGTATGGTTTGAATGATGTGGTGATTCACAAAGGCGCTTTGTCAAGGTTGCTGGAAATCAATTTCTGGGTTGAAAAAGATTTTGCGGCAAGCTGCAAAGGAGACGGCATTATCATTGCGTCGCCAACCGGTTCCACCGCGTATTCCTTATCTGCCGGCGGTCCGGTCGCCCATCCTTCTTTGGAAGTCATGATTCAAACCTGGATTTGCCCCCATACGATAACAGCCCGGCCCACCATTATTCCGGCGGATAAAAAGTGCATCATCGAACTTGAAAATGTATCCAGCGAAGTATTGTTAACCGTTGACGGCCAAACCGCACAAGTATTGCAGGAAAGGGATCAAATCGTAGTAAAGAAATCACCCTATAAAGCGACGCTGATTCGCTTGGCGCCATTGAAGTTTTTTTCCTTACTGAAAACAAAACTGGGTAGCGACTCTATCGTTCGCTATGAATAAGCGTATCAATTCCTGTTGAGGGGGATATAGAAATGAAAAATAAAAGACAAAAGAGAATTCTTGAAATCATTAATCAAGAAGCTGTCCGGACACAGTACGAGTTAGCTGCTATATTGCAAAATGAAGGGATTCGCGTTACCCAGGCGACGGTTTCCAGAGACATCAAGGAACTGCATCTTGTCAAAGTGGCGCGAGGCGACGGATATGCCTACAGTTTGCCAAAAGGGCAGATGCCGCTGCGGGACGAAAATCGCTTACGGCGAATCTTTCGCGACGCTGTGCTTCGTGTAGTCAACAGTGAAAACATCATCGTCGTGCATACCTTACCCGGCAATGCCAATAGCGTTTGTTCTTTGTTGGACGCCGCCGAATGGGATGAATTCTTGGGGGCGGTAGCAGGGGACGACACGATTCTCATCGTTGCGAAATCCATGGAGCATACCGATTCTCTAATGGCAAGAATGCAAGCTTTACTTGACCAATAGGGCGGAAGGTGGAGGTTCCGGATGCTGTCGCGTGTATTGATCAGGCAATTTGCCATTATCGAGCAGCTTGAAATGGATTTCCGGCCGCCTTTCACTGTGCTGACAGGGGAGACGGGAGCGGGCAAATCGATTCTGATTGAAGCGATTTCCATCTTGCTTGGCGGAAGAAGCGCTGCCGAGATGATCCGTCAAGGCGCCGACAAGGCTTATATTGAAGGCGTCTTCCATTTTACTGCCGGTCATCCGGTCTACGAAGCCCTTGCGGAAGGCGGCTGGTCTGAAAAGGAAGAGGACTTTTTTGTCTTGAGCAGGGAACTGAACGTCAATGGTAGAAATCCATGCAGAATCAACGGCTATACAGTCAGCCTGCAGGTTTACCGCCAATTGGCAAGCACACTGATGGATATCCACGGACAACATGAATACCAGCAGTTAATGCAAAGCCAAAGACAACTGGATATATTTGATTCCTATGGCGGAAAACCGCTTCAGGACTTGAGGCAGCAAGTAACGCAAGCCTATACTGCGTGGAAGAAATGGGAAAGCCAGCTTCTCCACGCACGGGAAAACCAGCAAGCCTTTATCGCGAAAAAGGATTTTCTGCAATTTCAACTTCAAGAAATTGACGCGCTGGACATCCGCCCGGGGGAAGACGAGGCGCTTGAGCAGGAAATCCGGAAACTGACCTACAGCCAAAGAATTCTGCAGGACCTGGATCGTGCCATCAACTATCTTTTTCGGCAAACGGACGGAGAATCCGCGTATGATTTACTTTCCAGAACCATGCAACTGCTGAAAGGCCTTGGCAAATTTGATCCGGAACTGGAAACGCTCTATGAGAACCTGGAACCCGCTTCTTTTCTGATGGATGAAGCCTCCAGAGAAATGGAGCGTTACAAAGACCGGCTGGAGATCGCCCCGGCCCGATTGGAGGAAGCGGAAGCGCGTCTTTACAAAATAAGGGCTTTGGGCAAAAAATACGGGGAAGGAACCAAGGCGATCCTCGAACACCGCGAAAAAACAGCTGGGGAACTTGCGGAAATGGAGGAGTTTTCTCTTCGGGAAGAAGAATGGGAGAACAGGGTTACTGCAGCGAAGGATGCCTTTATCGGTCTTGCCACCGCACTATCTCGTCTGCGTAAAGATACGAAAGATCAGCTTGAGGCGCAGATCGACCGGGAATTTTTGGATTTGGCGATGCAAGCGGCCCATTTTATCGCGGATATCCGGGAAGCTGTACCCGGTCCAAAGGGCTTCGACATGGTCGAATTTCTCATTTCTACCAATATCGGCGAAGCCTATTTACCTTTAATCAAGATTGCTTCCGGCGGTGAACTCTCCCGGATAACGCTGGCAATGAAGCGAATCCTGGCGGATAGCGATACTTGTGAAACCCTTGTTTTCGACGAGATCGATTCCGGGATCGGCGGCACGACGATACAAGCTGTGGCGGATAAACTGCTTTCCATCAGTGACCGCCAACAAGTGATCTGCGTTACCCATTCGCCTGTACTTGCCGCAAAAGCAAACCAGCATTATCTATTGGAAAAAGCAGAACAGGATGGTAGAACGCTAACCGGCATCCGCGAACTGGCGGAAACGGATCGAATTGAAGAGCTCATGCGCATGTTGGGCGGAGACAGCAGATCCGAGGATCTGAAACGGCACGCCGCCTCCATGCTAACGATGAACCAAGCAGAAAACAGGAACCGTTATGGAACAGGCAATTGAAGGCTATATTCAATATATTGTCGTAGAAAGCGGGCTGGCCAAAAGCACCGCACTGGGTTATCGCGGTGATTTATTGGCTTTTTGTCATTTTTTGAAAGAGAGAAAGGTCGCTTCCTGGTCTTCTGTCGATTTGTCCCTGCTGACCGCGTATCTTCATCAAATGAAAGGTGAAAATCGCAAAGCCGCTACCATTTCCCGGAAACTCTCCTCCTTGCGCGGTTTCTATCAGTACCTGAGTAGAGAAAGCATAGTGGAAACCAATCCCGTCGCGCTGCTGGATAGTCCGGAGAAAGAAGAAAGCCTGCCGAAGGCGCTATCCGATAATGAGATAAGCCAAATCCTGGAAAGCATGATCCCGCCGAGGAATCCGCTGGATATCCGGGACCTGGCTATGTTAGAACTCTTGTATGCCAGTGGATTGCGGGTTTCTGAGCTGGTAGGCCTTACCCTTAGGGATCTTGATCTCGATGCAGGGTATCTGCGGTGTATCGGTAAAGGAAATAAAGAAAGGATCGTACCGATCGGAGATAGAGCGATCGATGCGATCCGTAACTATATAACCGTTTTTCGTCCGCAGTTAATCAAAGATACTACCCAGCGGGCGCTCTTCGTCAATCGACGGGGTAAAGCCATGAGCCGGCAGTGGTGTTGGCGGATACTGAAGGAGAGAGTCAAAAAGGCCGGTATATCCACGCCTGTCAGCCCCCATACCTTCCGGCATTCTTTTGCGACCAGTCTTTTGATCGGCGGGGCGGACCTTCGCTCAGTCCAGGAGCTTCTGGGTCACGCTGACGTATCCACAACGCAGATCTATACCCATTTGACCGATCAACGCCTGCGGGAAGCCTACAGAAAAAGCCATCCGAGAGCATGATGGAGGAACTATACGGCTTTGGTCTCCGCCAGGGATGCCCGGGCTGCCGCCAGCCTTGCTACCGGTACCCGGAAGGGCGAACAACTGACAAAACTTAAGTTCGCTTTATGACAAAAATAGATCGACTCCGGATCCCCGCCATGTTCGCCGCAGATACCAAAGACCAGATTGGGCTTTTCGTTGCGGCCGCGTTCGATGGCGGTTTCCATTAACGCGCCGACTGCCTTTTCATCCAGTACGGCAAAAGGATTTTCAGTAAAGATTTTCTGTTCGAGATAACGCGTGAGAAACTTACCTTCCGCATCATCCCGGCTAAAGCCCAGCGTCGTCTGGGTCAGGTCGTTGGTACCGAAGGTCATGAAGTCGGAGTCTTTCGCCAGTTCGCCCGCCATGAGGCAAGCGCGAGGCAGCTCCAGCATAACGCCAACCACACATTCCAGCGCCAAACCTGTTTCTTCGGCAACCGCTTTGCATTCTTCCTCGATGGCTTGCCGGATGATGGTCAACTCGCTATGGTCGATGACCAGCGGGATTTCTACCAGAGGCTTCGGATGATAGCCTTCTTTTTTTAGCTGGGACGTTGCAAGGAATATGGCTCTGGCTTGCATGCGATAGATCTCCGGATAGAGAATCCCCACGCGACAGCCCCTTGTCCCCAGCATGGGGTTTGCTTCATGAAGGGCGCGTACCTTATGGAGAAGCGTCTCCAGCTCCGCCATTTTCGCTGGGTCGCCATTGCTTAGTTTCATGGTGGTCAATTCAATGACAAGGCTTTCCGCATCCGGCAGAAATTCATGGAGAGGGGGATCCAGGAGACGAATGGTGACTTCCAACCCGTCCATTGCTTTCAGGATACCGTAAAAATCCCCCTCCTGGAAAGGCAATAACTGATCCAAAGCCTGAATCCGCTGTTCTTTTCCATTTGCCAGGATCATGCTCTGCATGATGGGCAGCCGGTTCTGCGCCATAAACATATGCTCCGTCCGGCATAAGCCTATGCCTGTAGCACCCATCTCACGAGCTTTCGCGGCGTCTTCAGGCGTGTCCGCATTGGCATACACTCCAAGCCGGCGACAGTCGTCCGCCCATTGAAGAAATGTAAAAAAGGCAGGGGAGGGGACAGGGTCGATCAAGGCCACCTCGCCGACGATCACCTGACCGCTGCCGCCGTCCAGAGACAGGATATCGTCTTCTTTCAGAACGACGTCGCCTACCGTGACTGTTTTTCCGGCAATATCGATGCTCAGCGCTTCACAGCCGCAAACACAGCATTTACCCATACCCCGGGCCACAACGGCAGCATGGCTGGTCATACCGCCTCGGCTGGTCAGAATGCCTTGCGCGGCTACGATACCGTGGATATCGTCCGGCGTGGTTTCCGTGCGAACCAAAACCACTTTTTCTCCGTTTTGCCCCCGTAAATGGGCGGTATCCGCATCGAATACGATCTTGCCGGATGCGGCGCCGGGTGAAGCGGGCAGTCCTGTAGCCAACACTGCATAGGATGCGTTCGGGTCGATCCGGCGATGGAGGATCTGCTCCAAATCGCTGGGGTTGACGCGCATCAGCGCTTCTTCCTTGGAAATAAGCCCTTCCTTGACCATATCCACGGCGATTTGAACGGCGGCTTGCGCGTTTCGCTTACCGTTTCGTGTTTGCAGCATATAGAGTTTTTGATTTTGAATGGTAAATTCGATATCCTGTATATCCCGATAATGTTTTTCCAAGGTATTGCAAATCTTGATAAACTCTTCGTATACAGCCGGCGAGTCTTTTTGCAGCATCCTGATCGGTTGGGGCGTCCGGATACCGGCTACCACATCTTCTCCTTGGGCGTTCATCAGGTATTCGCCATACATTTCATTTTCGCCTGTAGAGGGATTCCGGGTAAACGCGACGCCGGTTCCTGAATCATCGCCCATATTGCCAAAGACCATGCACTGTACATTCACAGCCGTGCCGAGTTCTTCCGATATCTTGTTGATACTGCGGTACACATCCGCCCGGGGATTGTACCAGGAAGCAAAAACCGCTTCGATCGCCTTGAGCAGCTGTTGTTTCGGATCCGAGGGGAACGCTTCGCCGGTTTCTTCGACAATAATATTCTTATAAGAAGCAATCAAAGCCCGCAAGGAATCTGCGTTTAAGTCTTTGTCTTCCGCCGCGCCCTGGGCTTTTTTCTGCTCTGCCAATGCCTGTTCAAAGCGATCATGTTCCGCGCCCATTACCACATCGCCAAACATCTGGATAAACCGGCGATAGCAATCCAAAGAAAAGCGCGGATTGCCGGTAGCGGCGATCAAACCCTCCACTGTATCGTCATTCAAGCCCAGGTTTAATATGGTGTCCATCATGCCCGGCATCGAAACCGGCGCCCCCGAACGGACCGATACCAGCAGCGGGTTCTGTACGTCGCCAAAAACCTTCCCGATTTTGCTTTCAACAATAGCAAGCTTCTCCCAGAGCTGCGCTTCCATCCCTTCCGGGAACACTTTGCCGGATTGAAAATACGCTTTACAGGTATCTGTCGTTAGCGTTAGTCCCGGCGGCACGGGGAGCCCTATCGTAGTCATCTCCGCCAAATTGGCGCCTTTACCTCCCAGAAGCAGCTGCATAGTTGCACTGCCTTCCTCAAAGAGATATACATATTTTGTTGTTGTCATTTCATCACGCTCCGATTTCGTAATAGTTCGTATGTAAAGTTGAAGGGGAACAATAGTAGAGAAAAGTACGTCATTTAAAGTAGAATTGAGCCTTTCTACATTATATACGATAAGCATAGTTTGTCTAGAAAAAATGTGATATGATAGAGATCAAATGAAGGAGTGACCCCTTTGAAGAAGCACTTGGTAATGATCGTATTTCTACTATTTATACTCTTTCTGATCCTGTCCGGCTGTGACAGGGCCGGAACCGAACTGTCGGTGACCTTGCCTTCCGCTGTCAATGGCGCGGGCGTCACAGAGGACGCTGCCGATGCGCCGCAGCCTGTGGAAAGCATGGATCCCAGCGCCGCGGAGCAGGATAACGCCGAAATTCGCAGCCTTCTGGAGAAGGGGAAGAGTATCCTGAACCTTAGCTATACCGCTGTATTCTCCAGCGAGGAGAACCAGTTTGTTTATGAATATTACAAACGGGACAATCTTACCAAGATGATTACCACAGAGGGGGGCTCTCAGTCCATCGCCGTATGCGACGGCAAAACTACCGTATACTATAACTTACCGGAGAAAACAGGCTTCACCATGATGGAAGCAGGGGATGATATGGGGCTGGTCCCCAGTACAGAAGCTTTACTGAATGAGGTCGTATATACGTTCAAAACCATGGGTGAGGAAAGCCTGTCCGGTTATCTTTGTCAGGTAGTCGAGACAGAAGATGAATTCGGCGTCCTGAAATTGTGGATCAGTAAGACATTGGGCCTGCCCATCAAGTATATCGGCTCCGACGATAACGGCTGGTATAGCTTGGAGCTGACCGATATACAACTGGGAGAACCTTCCAATAGCATCTTCGTTATCCCTTCCGACATACGCTTACAGTGAAATGATACGCTATTATCTTGATCAGGAAAGTATATATTGGCCCGCTCAAATCCGCTTATGCCGAAAGCTGGATATTTCTGTAAGCCAAAGGGAAGAGGAGGGGAGGTTTTTCAGCCTTTCCTCTGTGACGCTGGCTTTTTTATGCAGGAAGCCATGGCTTATATTCCGCTTGTTTTCCGCTGTCGGCGAGTATTACCAATGTCAATTCCATATCCTTCTTTTGCATAAAGAAGCGGATAAAGTCAGGACAGAGCAAAACAGCAACTTGCTGGACCGCATCATTCACAATGCCGGTGAATGCCTTGTCTGTTCATCTTGTGCGGACTGGCCGGAACTGATTGGTTTGAGCGCGCAGAAGATCGTGCATCTGGCTTATCACGATGATCTGATATCCGGAAAGTACGACAGCGCTAGAAAAGGCGCAGAAATCCAATGACGACGCCAATAATGCTGAGATCCTGCGGATTGGCCATGATCGCTTCCATTCGATCGTTTTCCGCCTGGAGCCTTACCTGGCGCAAGCCTTTATAGTAAGTCCTGACCAGTAATTCCTTGTGTAAAGCGCATAAAATGATATCGGAGGTATTTGCCGTTTCTGTCCGGCGGATGATGATCCTGTCGCCCTCGGATAATTGCCGGTTTAGCATACTGTCGTCCGGTATCGTTGTGACGAAACAGGCGCTCTCGTCAAGGATACTTTTCGGAATCAGGCAGAAGGTTTCCCCATCGTCCGCCTGTTGCCGATCTATCTCAGTCAGAATATCCGGAAGCCTGTTCCATGCAATGTAGGGCAGTGCCGTCCGCGTATCGCTTACAAACGGCTTCTCAGAATGCCCTGTAATCGCTTGGGAGACTTCTTCAGGTAGGATATCTATATCACCTGAAGGCGAAGGCGTTGACGCTTTGTCGATTTGAAGGATCATCGCGCGGGGTTTAGACGGATCCCGCCTTAAAAAACCGCTTTCCTGGAGACGTTGGAGATAGCCGTGAACCGTGGAAGTCGAAGCGACGCCAATCGCGCTGCCGATTTCACGGACAGAAGGCGCATAACCCCGGTCTTGTATGAACTGCCGGATAAAGAATAGCGCCTCCTTAAGCTTTGGCGGAAGGTTTTCTATTTCTGTGAACTCCATCTTCTTCTACCCCCAACTTCCGATAATATACATTTTGTTAACTAGGACTGCTTCTGCCTATGCTTCTGCAGCGTGACCCACTCTCTTATCACCTTGCGGTAAAATAGA